>JAJAZK010000459.1 GCA_026785765.1 Rhodoferax sp.
CGAGGTACTTCAACAAACCATTCACCGTGACCGCACGGGGAACCGATCTGAATCTGATCCCCCAGTACCTGTTACCCCGCAAGATGATGCAATGGGCAGCCGGGCAGGCTATGGCGTCGATTGGCGTTTGCGCAGCACTCGTTGATGTGCTACGGGCTTGGAACATCGCTCCGGATCGCTTGCATGTGATGCGCAATGGTGTGGACCTACAACGTTTCCACCCCGTGCCGAAGGAAGAGGCCCGTGCGCAGCTTGGTTTGGAGGGAACGCCGCTGCTTATTTCGGTTGGCTACCTGATTGAGCGCAAGGGGCATCACGTCGTGATCGAGGCCTTGTCAAGGCTTCTGGGCACACACCCGCTGGCGCGACTGGTGATCGTCGGTGAGGGAGAGCAGCGCCAGAGATTGCAGAACCTTTGCCAGGAGTTGGGTGTCCAGGATCGGGTCAGCTTTACTGGCGCGCTCGCAAATGATCAATTGAGTCGCTGGTATAGCGCGGCCGACGTGATGGTGCTGGCGTCCAGCAGGGAAGGATGGGCCAACGTGTTGCTTGAATCCATGGCATGCGGCACTCCCGTGGTGGCAACCCGCATTTGGGGAACACCAGAAGTGGTGGCCAATGACAGTGTCGGGCGTCTCGTTGACCAGCGCGATGGCCGCGCGTTCGAGCAGGCTATTGTTTCATTGCTGTCTGCGTATCCGGATCGGATGCTGGTCCGAGCATATGCAGAAAACTTTAGCTGGCAAAGCACGACCGAAGCCCAGTTGGCCCTTTTTGCAAAGACCATTCAGGTAGTCAAGGTGGCATCAGATGCGTGATTTAGTTTTTGGCTCTATGTTATTAGCGCTCGCCGGCTACGCGCTTTTGCATCCGTGGGTCGGCATCATGGGGTGGACGTGGGTCAGCATCATGAACCCGCATGCCCTTTCCTGGCGATTGCAAAGCATGCCTGTGGCTATGACCATGGCGTTGGCCACGTTTGTTGGCATCCTCATCACAAAAGACCGTCGACAGTTCTACTTGACGCCGCCGGTAGCGGTATTGATGGCCTTTATGTTGTGGATGTGCATCACGCTCCCGTTCTCGTTCGGGTTCGATCAAAGTCTGTACTTCTGGAATCGGGTCATGAAGATCGATCTGATGATCCTGGTGGCAATTGTTGTTCTGCATTCGCGCAAACACATCACCATCCTTGCCTGGGTACTCGCTGGATCGCTCGGGTTTTACGGCGTCAAGGGGGGTATCTTCACCATCGCGACTGGCGGCAGCTACAGAGTCTGGGGGCCTGAAGGCAGTTTCATCGAGGGCAACAACGAGGTTGCACTGGCGTTGGTAATAATAATTCCTGTGATGCGTTTTCTCCAGTTGACCGTTGAAAATGTCTGGATCAAACGTGGCTTGACTGCATCCATGATTTTGTGTGCCGCAGCGGCCTTGGGCAGCCACTCGCGCGGCGCCTTGCTGGCCCTGGCTGCGATGGCTACAGTCTTGTGGTGGCGCAGTCAGAACAAGCTCAGCGGCCTGATCTTGCTTCCCATTGTTGGACTCATGTTGTTGTCCATCATGCCAGCGGAGTGGTGGGAGCGCATGGGCACAATCCAGACCTATCAGGACGATACTTCCGCTGGCGGTCGCATCAACGCCTGGTGGATGGCCTGGAACGTCGCCAAAAGCAACCTGTTCGGCGGAGGATTTTCTTTTGTGCGGGCCGATATATGTGCCATTTATGCGCCGATTCCCGACGACTGCCGGGCGGCCCACAGCATCTATTTCATGGTGCTGGGCGAACACGGTTTCATCGGCCTGTTTCTGTTCTTGCTGATGTGGGCGACGGTTTGGTTTGGCGCCGGGCGCTTGCGCGTTCAGGGCAAGAAGCTGCCGCAGACGCAATGGTTGTCGCATCTGGGGGCCATGAGCCAGGTCAGTCTGGCGGGTTACGCAGTTGGCGGGGCGTTCCTCAGCCTGGCTTATTACGATTTGCCCTACAACATTCTGTTGCTGGTGGTGCTGGGTTGTCGATGGATGGATCAAAAAGAGTGGGTATCCGAGGCCGAGGAAGAAGTCCGTGCACTTGCAGTGCGTGAAGCCAAGCGGGCCAGGCTGGCAGGGCGTTGATGTTAAAGACCCTGCTTGCCGCATCGTCGCCAGCGGGCGCCGCGTCGCGGCTGAATGTGCTGATCTTTCACCGGGTGTTGCTGGAGCCGGATGGTTTGTTCCCCGAAGAAATGCATGCGCGTCGATTTGATTTGGTTTGTGGCTGGCTCGCGTCCTGGTTCAACGCGATTCCGTTGGACCAGGCAATTACACAATTGCGCGCAGGTACATTGCCGGCACGCTCTGCGTGCATCACTTTCGATGACGGCTACGCAGACAACCACGACGTTGCCGTGCCCATATTGAGGCAGCACGGGCTGCCAGCCACTTTCTTCATCGCCACCGACTTTGTCGATGGCGGCCGGATGTGGAACGACACGGTGATCGAGTGCATAAGACGGTCCGGCTTGCAGCAACTCGACCTCGGTCAACACGGACAGTTCCCGATTGCCACGCTGGAGGACAAAAAACGTGCCATCGACAGCGTCATCCGCCGGATCAAATACTTGCCGTCCGCCGAACGGCGCGAGGCCACGGACCAGATCGTACAAAGTACAGGCGTGCAACCACCCGACGACCTGATGATGACATCGGCGCAGGTGAAGGCCATGCGCCACGCGGGCATGCAAATTGGTGCGCATACCAGATCACACCCGATTCTGGCCCGTCTCGACGATGGGCAGGCAAGGGCAGAGATCAAGGGCAGCAAGGACTTTCTGGAGAGCCTGTTGGGTGAGCGCGTGGGTCTGTTTGCTTACCCGAATGGCCGACAGGTTGAGGACTACTCGGCGGCCACTGTCAACCTGGTTCGCGAACTTGGTTTCGACGCGGCGGTCAGCACCAACTGGGGCGCGGCGCGCAGTGGTGCAGATCTGTTCCAGATTCCCCGGTTTACGCCGTGGGACAAGGGCCAATTCCGATTTGGCGCCCGGCTGCTCCGCAACCTCTGGCAATCCTGACTATCGAAGCGTGAACTCTGGTGCCTTGGCTGCGAGCCACTGTTCCAGCATCAGCAAGATCCACACCATCTCGCCATAGTAGCCAGGGTGTTCGGGTAGTCTATTGGTCAGCAGGCTTTGAACGAAATCAGCCCGGACCACACCCCGCCGCGCCAGGCTTTCCAGCGATTCTGTGGCCATTGCTTTGAGCGCTGGGGTTTGGTTGCACCAGACGCCAAACGGCAGCCCAAAGCCCTGCTTTTTCTTGACAATGATTTGGTCGGGCAAGAAGCCGCGTAGCGCCTCTTTGAAGAACCAGCGCAGCTTCAAGCCTTTGAGTTTGTGTCGGGTCGGCAGCCGAAGCGAGAAATCGAGCAGGTCATCGTCCAACATCGGAAATCCCACCTCAACCCCCGCCAAACCGGTCGTTCCCACCACTTTCGGCAAATCGCACTCCGCCAGCGTGTAGCGCCAGTCAAAAGCCAACATGCGGTTGACCAGGCTATCGGTCCGGGCCAAGGCCCAAATATCGCGTTGCTGTTCTTGCGGTCCCTTGCGGTCGATCTGTGCCAGCAAGGCCGGTGTCAACACGTCCTCAATGCCCAGTCGGAACAACAGGTTGTAAGTCATCAGGCGGTCGGGCATCGGGACCCTGGCCTGATTCACATAACTGGCAGCTTTGCGCACCAATGGAGTTCGACTGGCCAGGCGCAGGCCTGCCGCGGGTTCCAGCACGCTATTGCGCAATGCCTCCGGAACACTGTTGTACCAGCCAAAAACCCGCTGCTTTGCGTAACGGGTATTGCCACCAAAAAGCTCATCGCCGCCATCTCCGGCCAGCAGCTTGCCGGCACCGTCGTCACGCGCCATCTTTGCGCAATAGTAGGCCGGCAGGGCAGACGAATTGCCGAACGGTTGGTCGTAATATGCGGCAACCGTCGGGATACTGCGTACCAGATCGGCTGGTGTTACGTAGTACTCGTGGTGGTCGGCCTTGAAGTGTTTTGCTGCAAGTCGCGCAAACTCCATTTCGTCATAGCCCTGCGCGTCGAAACCGATCGAATAGGTCGACACGGCTTGATCGCTCGCGGCGGCTGCCATTCCCGCCACGGTGGAACTGTCCGTGCCGCCGCTGAGGAAGCAGGCCGGTTTGCCGTTGCCCAGCTGGCGCTCCACAGCCTGCCGCAATAGTTGCTTGAACTCGGTTTTGAGGTCATCGAACGCAGCACCTGCATGTTCTTGGAAATCGGGTACCCAGTACGGCGCCACCGTAAGCTGGCCCTGCTCGAACACCGCGTAGTGCCCTGCCGGCAGCCGTAACACCCCTTTGTAGATCGTCCGAGGCGACGGAATTACATGGAAATACAAGTAGTCAAAAATTGCCTGCGGGTCAATATTGTTCCTGTTCTCCGCCAGCGTGTCGGCACGTTCGGCAAAGCGAATCTGCCCGTTATCCACCCGATAACACAGCGAGCGGATGGCGAAACGGTCCACCGCCAGAAAGACCCTGTCTCCAGGCAGGCGCAGACCCACCGCATAGTCACCGGAGATGCCTTGTAACGCTTCCTTGGGGTCGGCGCCCAGCGCGGCGCGCCATGCAGCGCCAGCGCCTTCGGTCGAGGCCACGTTGGTCAGGTCACTCTTGGCAAACCTGGGCGAGCCTTTAAATAGTTCGGTTGGGTGATCGGGCATTTGGAGTGGGCAATCAGATACTGTTAATGGCCAATGTACTGGCGCGGGTTCTGCAC
>JAJAZK010000460.1 GCA_026785765.1 Rhodoferax sp.
CGGATCGGGTGATGCTGCTGCCTGTGATCGCAGCCAAGGCCCTGACCGAATCGGGCGCGCTGACCTGGATGCCCCTGCCTGCCAATTCGCTGGGCTTTTCTTACCGGCTGATATGGCATGAGCGGGCGCACCGCGACCCCGGGTTGGTTTGGTTGCGTCAGGAGATTGTTGCGGCAACTACCCCAGTATCCGCACCGGCAGCCCGGTGATCCCGCGCACGAAGTTTGACAACAGCCACCACCAATCACCCCGGTATCCGCACCGGCAACTTCGTGTAACCGCGCACGAAAGTGGACATCACGCGCGTGGGCTCACCCATCACTTCAATCACCGGAAACCGCGGCAGGATCTCCTCCCACAGGATCTTCAGTTGCATCTCGGCCAGCCGGTTACCGACACAGCGGTGAATGCCAAAGCCGAACGACAGATGCTGGCGCGGCCGCGCGCGGTCAATGACAAACGCATTCGGGTTGTCGATGGCGGTCTCATCACGGTTTCCGGACAGGTACCACATGGCGAGCTTGTCGCCCTTTTTGATCTGTTTGCCGCCGAGTTCGGCGTCGGCTACCGCAGTGCGGCGCATGTACGCCAGCGGAGTTTGCCATCGGATGATTTCCGGAACCATACTCTCGATCAGGGCCGGGTTGGCGCGCAACTTGGCAAATTGCTCCGGGTGCCGGCTTAGCGCCAGCAGGCCGCCGGTCATCGAGTTGCGCGTCGTGTCATTGCCACCCACGATCAGCAACACCAGGTTACCCATGTACTCCTGCGGGCTCATGTTGCGCGTCGCAGGCTGATGCGCCAGCATGGAGACCAGGTCGGTTTTCGGCGGGGCGTTGACGCGTTCGTTCCAAAGCTTCATGAAGTAGCCGAGCATCTTGTGCAATTCGGCCATGCGCTCCTCGGGGCCGAGGGCATCGGGATTGACCATCTTGTTCATGGTGGCCACGTCCGACCACCAGGTCAGCAACCGGCGGTCTTCGAGCGGGAAGTCGAACAGCGTGGCCAGCATCAAAGTGGTGAGTTCGATCGACACTTTGTCGACCCAATCAAAAGTTTCGTTGCATGGCAGTTCGTCAAGCACCTTGCGTGTGCGCTCGCGAATCAGACTTTCCATACTGTTCAGGTTGCCTGGCGCCACGATCGGGCTTACCGCCTTGCGCTGCACATCGTGTTTGGGCGGGTCCATGGCAATGAACATCGGCAGCTGTTCGGCTGCTGGCGCGTCCATCAGGACAATACCGCCGCGCGTCCAATCCGAAGAGTAGACCGCATGGTTGGTATCCACTGCCATGATGTCCTGATACTTCGTCACCGACCAGTAATCGCCCCACAGCAGGCTGTGCGACAGGTGCACCGGATCGTCGCGGCGCAGCCGCTCGAAATAGTGGCCGACCGTGTCGTGCAGGAAAAACGCCGGGGTCGCCGGATCGATCTGGTCCAGCGGCATCGAGAACGCCGCTGCGCGTGCCTCCTGCTGGCGCGACGCCTGGTCTGAAGTGATCTGATTCATGGCAGGCCCCTGGTTGGAGGTTTCAGTGCTGACCTTCGGGCATGGTCACAACCAGTCCGTCAAGCGCCTCGGTAATCGGAATCTGGCATGCCAGGCGCGAATTGGCCTGCGTCACCGCCGCGAAGTTCAACATGTCGTTTTCCATCGTGGTGCGCACGCCGGTACGGCCCTGCCAGGCGGCGTCCACATACACGTGGCAGGTAGCACAGGCGCACGCGCCGCCGCAGTGGGCGTCTATGCGCGGTACGTTGTTGTCGACTGCGGCGCGCATGAGCGACAGTCCGACCACGGCCTCGACCTGGTGCGGCTTGCCGTTGTGTTCGATGAATGTGACTTGGGGCATGCAGGAATCCTCTGTGTGGTCGATCGGGTCAGTGTTGTCAATACGATGGATGGTGCTGGCGAATCGTCTGCTTGACCGCATCTGTCAGCGCGAAGCCTGCGCCGAATTTCGAGGCCAGCGTCGCGGCGCGGTCGCAAAACGCGTCGATGCCGGTGCTGTATATGAACTGCATGGCGCCACCGGTCCAGGCCGGAAATCCGATCCCGAAGATCGACCCGATGTTGGCATCGTGCACGCTGGTCAGCACTTTCTCGTTGAGGCACCGCGCGGTCTCTACCGCTTGCCGGTACAGGATGCGGTCCTTGACTTCCTGGATGTCCCAAGCCACATCGGGCTTTTCAAACAGGTCCCGCAGGGTTGGCCAAAGCGTCTTTCTGGCGCCTATTTCTGCCGGGTAGTCGTAGAAGCCGCCGCCGCCTGCTCGTCCTGGCCGCTTGAAGTCTTTCACCATGCGCTCAACCAGCAACTGTCCCGGCCCGGCCTCGTAGGTTTTGCCGTCAGCGGCGAAATCAGCGCGGGTCTGGTCGAGTACGTGGGTACCCAGCGAAAGCGACGTCTCGTCAATCACGGCCAGCGGCCCTACAGGCATGCCGCACTGGATGCCAGCGTTTTCGATCACCGCGGCAGGAATACCTTCGCTTAGCATCGTCGTGCCTTCATTGACGAAGGTGCCAAAAGTGCGGCTGGTGTAAAAACCGCGCGAGTCATTCACCACGATCGGGATCTTGCCCAGCGCCTGCACGT
Source organism: Rhodoferax sp. (assembly GCA_026785765.1). Taxonomy (GTDB): domain Bacteria; phylum Pseudomonadota; class Gammaproteobacteria; order Burkholderiales; family Burkholderiaceae_C; genus CAISIP01. The sequence goes on from JAJAZK010000460.1 coordinate 2,601, forward strand.
AGTCAAAAGCCCGCGCCACCGTCTCGTCGTCAGTCTGTTTGCCGCGGATGATCTCCACCAGCTTCATTTTGTCGACCGGGCTGAAGAAGTGGATGCCTACGAATTTGTCTGGACGCGCACTCGCCGTGGCAAGCCCGCTGATGGGCAGCGTAGAGGTATTGCTGGCAAAGAAACCGCCAGCGGTGAGCATCGGCTCGGCCTCTTTCGTGACCGTGGCCTTGAGCGCGCGCTGCTCGAACACTGCCTCGATGATCAGGTCACAGTCTTGCAGATCCGATGCCTGTTCGGTGGGCGTGATGCGCGCCAGCAACTCGGCCTGCTCGTGTGGGTCCATGCGGCCCTTGTCCACGCATGCCTGCGTGATCTTGGCGCTGTAGGCCTTGCCCACGGTGGCCTTGTCCAGACTCACGTCCTTGAGCACAGTGCTGATACCGCGACTCGCCTGCACGTAGGCAATACCTGCGCCCATCATTCCGGCACCCAGCACACCCACTTTGGCCGGTTTGTAACGCGGGAAACCCTTGGGGCGCGACTGGCCAGACTTGATCGCGTTCAGGTTAAAGAAGAACGTGTTGATCATGTTTTTCGCCACCGGGCCGACCATCAGTTTTGCCAGATAGCGGCTCTCGATGCGCAACGCGGTATCGAAGTCCACCAACGCGCCTTCGACCATCGCCGCCAAGGCATATTCCGGCGCCGGGTACAGGCCGCGCGAGGTTTTTTTCATCATCGCCGGCGCCACGACCAAGGCGTTGGCGATCTTGGGATTGGACGGACCACCGCCGGGCATCTTGTAGGCCTTGTCATCCCAGGGCTGGATTGCGGTCGGGTTGGCGTCAATCCAGGCCAGTGCCTTCTCGCGCAACTGGCCCGCGTCGGTGACCAGCGCGTGCACCACGCCAAGCTCCACCGCCTCGCGCGGATCAAACAGCCGACTCTCCAGGATATAGGGTTGGGCGCCCATGAGCCCGAGCAGACGCGTCATCTTGGTGATGCCGCCCGCTCCCGGGATCAGGCCGAGGGTCACTTCAGGCATGCCAAACTGAATCTTGCCATCGTCCACTGCAATGCGGTAATGGCCGGTCATCGCCACTTCCCAGCCACCACCGAGCGCCGCCCCGTTGAGGCAACTTACCACCGGCTTGCCGAGCGTCTCGAGTGTGCGGAAGTTCTTCTTGGTCTGCTCGATCTGCCGGAACACCATGGGTGCGTCGCCGGGCTGCAAACGCATGGTGCCCTTTAGATCCGCACCCGCAAAGAAAGTCGTCTTGGCCGATGCCAGCACAATGCCGCGAATCTGCGCTTGATCCTTCACCACCTGCGCCGTGACTTCGGTCATATCCTGCGACCAGTCCTGGCACATGGTGTTGACCGGCGAGCCGGGCTCGTCGAAAGTGATGGTCGCAATGCCATCCTCCAGTGCGTAGCGTATGGTTTTCATACCCGTTCCACGATTGTGGCGATGCCCATACCACCACCCACGCACAGTGTGGCCAGGCCGTAACGCAGTTTGCAGCGGTGTAACTCGTCGATCAGGGTGTTGAGGATCATGGCACCCGTGGCCCCCAGCGGGTGCCCCATGGCGATAGCGCCACCGTTCACATTCACCTTTTCGTGCGGAACCCCCATTTCTTTCATGAAGCGCATTGGTACGGCTGCAAAAGCCTCATTGACCTCGAACAGGTCAATCTGGTCGATGGTCATGCCGGCTTTGGCGAGCGCCTTGCGTGCGGCCGGCATCGGGCCGGTCAGCATGATGGTCGGATCGGCGCCACTGAGCGCGGCGGCGACGATGCGCGCGCGTGGCGCGAAGCCGTGGGCTTTGCCGGCTTCCTCGGAACCGATGAGTACGGCGGCGGCCCCGTCCACGATGCCCGACGAATTGCCGGCGTGGTGCACATGGTGGATGCGCTCCACCTGCGGGTAACGGGTCAGCGCCACCTGGTCAAAGCCCATCGCCCCCATGGCCTCGAAGGCCGGCCGCAAGGACGCAAGGCCTTGCAAGGTGGTGTGTGGCTTGATGAATTCGTCGAAGTCGAGAATGGTCTGGTCGAGAAAGTCCTTCACCGGAACGACCGAACCCGCGAAAAAGCCACCCTCGCGCGCACGCGCTGCGCGCTGCTGGCTTTCCATGGCGAAGGTATCCACATCGTCGCGGCTGAAGCCCTCGATGGTGGCAATCAGGTCGGCACCGATGCCCTGCGGGACGAACGCGGTCTGGCTATTGGTTTGCGGGTCCTGCGCCCAGGCGCCACCGTCCGAGCCGATCGGCACCCGGCTCATGCTCTCCACGCCGCCTGCCACCACCAGGTCCTCCCAGCCGGAGCGCACCTTTTGCGCCGCCATGTTCACGGCTTCCAGCCCGGACGCGCAGAAGCGGTTGAGTTGCACGCCTGAACAGCGGAAGTCCCAACCGGCCTTCAGCGCTGCCACCTTGGCAATCACCGAGCCCTGTTCACCAACCGGCGACACCACACCCATCACCACGTCATCCACCTGCGCGGTGTCGAAATCATTGCGGCGTTGCAGTTCTATCAGCACACCGGCGAGCAGGTCGACCGGTTTGACTTCGTGCAGGCTGCCGTCCTTCTTGCCTTTGCCGCGCGGCGTGCGGATCGCGTCGTAAACATATGCTTCGGTCATGCCGGGTCTCCTGGAGGAAGAGGGGTCGCAAGGGGTGTCCCGGCATTGACTGCGAGGTGCCTGCCGGATGCTTCGAACGAGTATATTCATTCGACCCCGCGCCGACACGTTTTGGCTGTCACCTAAGCGCAGGCGGACTATGACCGGGAGACTCACATGAAAGCTGAAGGAATGCTCGCAGGCAAGGTCGTCGTCGTGACCGGCGCCGGAGGCGGCATCGGCCGCGACATGGCGCTGGCCATGGCGGCAGCAGGCGCCCGGATGGTTGTGAACGACATCGGCGCGTCGGTCACAGGCGAGGGTGTCGACAGCGCCCCCGCTCAGCGCGTGGTGGCGGAAATCCGCGCGGCTGGCGGCGAAGCCGTGGCCAATACCGACAGCGTAGCCGAGGCGGCCAGCGCCAGCCACATCGTACAGACCGCGCTCGACACATTTGGGCGCATCGACGGAGTGGTGAACAACGCTGGCATCCTGCGCGATCGCTTCTTCCACAAGATGGCGCAAGACGAATGGGACGCGGTCATCAAGGTGCATCTATACGGTGCCTGGCATGTGAGCCGCGCGGCAGCGCCGCATTTCAAGGAGCAGGGCAGTGGCAACTACATCCACATGACATCCACTTCCGGCTTGATCGGCAATCTCGGCCAAGCCAATTATTCGGCGGCCAAGCTGGGCATCGTGGCGCTGTCCAAATCCATCGCACTGGACATGCAGAAGTTCAATGTGCGCTCCAACTGCATCGCGCCTTTTGCCTGGAGCCGCATGATCGGCTCGATACCGGTGGACACGCCCGAACAACAGGCGCGGGTGGAGCGCATCAAGCAGATGACCCCGGCCAAGATTGCGCCGCTGGCGGTCTGCCTGGCC
>JAJAZK010000461.1 GCA_026785765.1 Rhodoferax sp.
CATTCGGGTACGCTAAGTGCCAGCAGTTGCGCCTTGTCGAGAAACATTTCCTCAGGGGCCACATTCGGCGCGATTTGATCGAACTGGTCGTCGACGTAGTTGCGGAACCCGTCTTCCACCGGCTTCAACCATGTGAACATCTCGATGTCGGTCAGTGCCTGCGTCGTGTCCCGCCGACCCGCAGTGAACGGTGCCGAGACCTGCACACCCGCATCGGACGCCGCCTTGTCGATCGCAGCACTTCCGCCCAGCACGATGAGGTCGGCCAGCGATACCCTTACGTTGCCGATCTGCTGGCCGTTGAATTTCTGCATGATGTCGCGCAGCACCGCGATCACCGGGACGGCGCGCCGGTTGACCGCCCAATCTTTCTGCGGCGCGAGCGCCAGGCGACCCCCATTGGCCCCGCCGCGTTTGTCGCTGTTGCGGTAAGTGGCAGCCGCCGAAAAGGCAGTGAAGACCAAATCAGATACTGAAACGCCCGCATCCATGATCGACCGCTTGAGCCCAGCGACGTCCCCCTCGCTGATCATGTCGTGGTCACGCGGCGGAATCGGATCCTGCCACAGCAGGTCGTTGTCGTTGCGCTTTTCCGGGCCGAGATAACGTTCGCGCGGGCCCATATCGCGGTGGGTGAGCTTGTACCAGGCCTTGGAAAACGCCTGTGTGAACGCGTCGAAATCGTCGAGGAATTTCTCGCAGACGGCGCGGTAGGCCGGGTCGACCTTCAGGGCGATGTCGCTGGTCATCATCATGAGCGGATTCATCTGCCCCGCAATATGCGCGTCCGGGGTCTTGGGCGCATTCGGGTCGCTTGGGGTCCATTGCAGCGCGCCGGCCGGGCTCTTCGCCTGCTGCCATTCGAACTTGAAGAGGTTTTCCAGATAGCTGTTGTCCCATTGGGTCGGGTTGGGCGTCCAGCTGCCCTCGATGCCGTTAGTCATCGTGTACTCGGCGAACCCGGTACCTTCCGGGTTATGCCAGCCAAGACCCATCGCCTCGATCGGCGCCATCTCTGGCGGAGGCCCGACCTCCTTGGCAGAGACCATCCCGTGGCTTTTGCCGAAGGCATGACCGCCTGCAATCAGCGCAATCGTTTCCTCATCGTTCATTGCCATGCGGGTGAAGGTAGTACGAATGTCGCGCGCCGATCCCATCGGGTCGCCGTTCGCGTACGGCCCCTCTGGATTCACGTAGATCAGCGACTGGTGCGATGCGGCCAGCGGATTTTCGAGGTCATAATCAGCGTCGCCGTTTTGACCGCGCCAGCGTTTGTCACGCGTGACCATGCTGTCGAAGGAGGAGACATGCTTCGGGTCCCACACCTCTGGGCCCCAATAGGTGCTGGTGTCAGCCTCCCACGCGTCGCGTCGACCGCCGCCAAAACCGTAGGTTGGGAACCCCATGCTCTCGAGCGCGCAATTACCGGTCAGAACCATCAGGTCAGCCCACGAGAGCGTGCTCCCGTATTTCTGCTTGATCGGCCAGAGCAAGCGGCGCGACTTGTCGGTATTGCCGTTGTCCCACCAGCTACTGACCGGCGCGAAACGTTGAAGCGCCTCGCCCGCCCCGCCGCGGCCATCGGCAATGCGATAGGTGCCGGCCGAGTGCCATGCCATGCGAATCATTTGTGGGCCGTAGTGGCCATAGTCGGACGGCCACCACGCGACCGATGTGGTCAGGAATGCCGTGATCTCTGCCTTGAGCGCCGCGAAGTCAATCTTGTTGAATGCCTCGGCATAGTTGAAATCATCGCCCAGCGGATTGGCTTGCGGCCCATTGTGGTGCAGCAATTCCACCTTCAGTCGGTCCGGATACCAGTCCGAAAGTGCCGGCGGCGTGCCCGACGCGCCGCCGACGCGGTCACCGCCGAACGGGCATTTGCCGGTCATCTGGTTGGACTGGGTGTTGGTTCTATCGTCTTTGATGTCGAACATGAAGATCTCCTATAAATTAGGTTTGAACAAGCGCTTTGGCCAAGTGGAAAGACAGCCGCATCTCAGGCAATCTTGTCTTGCACATCGCCTGACCAGCTGCAAAGATGCTTATCAAGCCACCCGAATCAACTTCTTGTTGATGAACTCGTGGATGCCCGCGGCCGAAAGCTCACGGCCATAGCCCGAGTTCTTGACGCCGCCAAACGGCAGGTCGGGCAGCGACACTGCGGCCGAGTTGACGAACACCATGCCGGTATCGATGCGACGCGCCACTTGGCGGCCACGCTCGGCGTCCTGCGTGAAAACCGACCCACCCAGGCCGAACGGCGAGTTGTTTGCCAGCGTCACGGCAGCGGCTTCGTCGGGCACGCGGAAGAACAGTGCCACGGGGCCGAAGAATTCTTCGCTGAACATCGGGTTGTCTTCGGCGATGTCCGTCAGGATCGTGGGCTGCATGAAGTTGCCCTTCGTGCCAGCCACCCGCTGGCCACCCAGCACCAGTTTGGCACCGTGCTGCAGCGCGGTGTTTACCTGATGCTCGAGTTTGTCCAGCGCCTCGGCAGAGCTGAGCGGCGCCAGCGTGCTGCGCTCGTCCATCGGGTCACCCGGCTTGAACTGCGCCATCGCCGCCATGAACTGCTCAAGAAATGCATCGGCCACGGCGTCCAGCACGATGAAGCGCTTGGACGCGGTGCAGGCCTGGCCCGCATTGCCCATGCGGCCGCTGACGGCCTGTTTCACAGCGCGCGCCATGTCGGCATCTTCCAGCACGATGA
>JAJAZK010000462.1 GCA_026785765.1 Rhodoferax sp.
AGGCAATTGCCAATGCCGTCCTGCCGCCATCGCGCGCGGTCTTGCGCCCGACCAGATCATTCGCCTGGATCGCCGTGGTACCTTCGTAAATCGTCAAAATCCTGGCGTCGCGGTAATACTGTGCGGCACCGGTTTCTTCAATAAACCCCATGCCACCGTGCACCTGCACGCCCAGGCTGGTCACCTCCAGGCTCATCTCGGTGCTGAAACCCATGACCAGCGGCACCAGGTATTCGTAAAACGCCTGGTTCTGCTTGCGCGCCTCGGGGTCTGCATGGTGGTGCGCTGCGTCAAAGGCCGCCGCCGCGACCGCAGCCATGGCACGGCAACCCTCGGTGTAGGCGCGCATGGTCATCAACATGCGTTTCACATCCGGGTGGTGGATGATGGGCACGCTGGCCTGGATCGACCCGTCCACCGGCCGGCTCTGCACCCGGTCGCGGGCAAACTGCACTGCTTTCTGGTAGGCCCGCTCGGCGACAGCGATGCCCTGCACACCCACCGCATAACGGGCCGCGTTCATCATGATGAACATGTACTCCAGGCCGCGGTTCTCCTGCCCCACGATCTACCCGACGGCGCCGCCGTGGTCCCCATATTGCAGTACCGCCGTCGGGGAGGCCTTAATGCCCAGTTTGTGCTCGATGCTGACGCACCATACATCGTTGCGGGCGCCGCAACTGCCATCCGCGTTGACCAAGAACTTGGGTACCACGAACAGGCTGATCCCCTTGACTCCCTCCGGCGCCCCAACGACACGCGCCAACACCAGGTGCACGATGTTCTCGGCCATATCGTGTTCACCGTAGGTGATGTAGATCTTGGTGCCGAACAGTTTGTAGGTGCCGTCGGGTTGCGGTTCAGCGCGGCTGCGCACCAGCGCCAGGTCCGACCCCGCCTGTGACTCCGTCAGGTTCATGGTGCCGGTCCACTTGCCGCTCACCAGGTTCTGCAAATAGGTCGCCTTCAAATCATCCGATCCGGCCGTCAGCAGGGCCTCGATGGCGCCATCGGACAACAGCGGGCACAAGGCGAAGCTCATGTTCGCGCTGTTGACCATTTCGATACAGGCCGCGCCAATCGTCTTGGGTAGCCCCTGGCCACCGTATTCCACCGGATGCTGCAGTCCCTGCCAGCCGCCTTGCGCAAACTGGCGAAAGGCTTCCTTGAAGCCGCTGGTAGTCGTGACCTTGCCGTCCAGGAAGGACGATGGGTGCTGGTCGCCTTCCCAGTTGAGCGGGTCCAGAACGCCCTCGTTGAACCTTGCCGACTCCTGCAGCACCGCCTGCGCCGTCTCCAGACCGGCGTCCTCAAAACCCGGCAGCACGGCCACAGCGGCGATGTTGGCGACATGTTCGATGTTGAACAACATGTCCTTGATGGGTGCGACATAACTCATGACAACCTCCAGAATCAAAAAAGCCGCTGGCCCGACACATTGGAATGCCGGACAACGGCTGACGCTGCGACCGCCGACCCGACACCGGGGGCGGCAAGGACTGGCGCGGCAGGACTCAGGTCAAAGGGCAGCGACCAACTCCGGAACCGCCACGAACAGGTCGGCCTCGAGTCCGTAATCGGCAACACTGAAAATCGGCGCTTCGGCGTCCTTGTTGATGGCCACGATGACCTTGCTGTCCTTCATGCCGGCAAGGTGCTGGATTGCACCACTGATGCCACAGGCCACATACAACTGCGGCGCCACGATCTTGCCGGTCTGCCCGACCTGCCAGTCGTTGGGCGCGTAACCCGCGTCCACCGCAGCGCGTGAGGCACCCATGGCGGCACCGAGTTTATCCGCCAGCGGTGTCATCACCGCCATGAACTTCTCGGAACTGCCCAAGGCGCGGCCACCGCTGACGACGATCTTGGCGGCGGTCAGTTCGGGCCGGTCGTTGCGTGCGATCTCGCTGCCCATGAAGGTAACCTTGGCGCTGGCGACCACTGCGGCCAGCACCTCGACCGGGGCCGCACCACCGCTGGCCGCTGCCGGGTCAAAACCGGTGGTACGCACGGTCAACACCTTGATCGCATCCAGGCTCTGCACCGTCGCGATCGCGTTGCCGGCGTAGATCGGGCGCTCGAATGTGTCGGCGCTCTCCACCTTGGTGATGTCGGAGATCTGGCCGACATCGAGTTTGGCGGCAACGCGCGGCGCAATGTTCTTGCCCGACGCGGTCGCCGCAAACAGGATATGGCTGTAGTGGGCGGCGATTGCCAGCACTTGGGCCGAAACGTTTTCCGCCAGAGCGTGGGCGAAGCCAGCGTCATCGGCATGCAGCACCTTGGCCACGCCCGCGATGGCAGCGGCAGCGGCAGCGGCGGCGCCGGCATTTTCCCCGGCCACCAGCAGGTGCACATCACCGCCGCATGCAAGAGCGGCAGTCACGGTATTGAGGGTCGCCGGGCGAATGCTGGCGTTGTCGTGTTCGGCAATTACGAGAGCGGTCATGTCAGATCACCTTTGCTTCGGTCTTGAGTTTGGCAACCAGGGTGGCCACGTCCGGAACCTTGATGCCGGCGCTGCGTTGCGGTGGCTCCTGCACCTTCAGGGTCTTGATATGGGCCTTCACATCCACACCAAGGTCGGCCGGCTTGTAGATGTCCATCTGTTTCTTTTTCGCCTTCATGATGTTGGGCAGCGTCACGTAACGCGGCTCGTTCAGGCGCAGATCCGTCGTTACCACGGCCGGCAGCGACATCACAATCGTCTCCATGCCGCCGTCTACCTCACGCGTGACGCGGGCCTGGCCGTCAACAATTTCGACCTTGCTGGCGAAGGTAGCCTGTGGCATATCGCACAGGGCGGCGAGCATTTGCCCGGTCTGGTTGCAGTCATCGTCGATTGCCTGCTTGCCCAGGATCACCAGGCCCGGCTGCTCCTTCTCGACCAGCGCCTTGAGCAGCTTGGCAACGGCCAGGGGCTGCAATTCTTCGCTGGTTTCGACCAGGATCGCGCGGTCCGCCCCAATCGCCATCGCTGTACGCAGCGTCTCCTGGCACTGGATCACGCCGCAGGATACCGCGATCACTTCGGTGGCGACACCCTTTTCGCGCAACCGCACCGCCTCTTCGATGGCAATCTCGTCGAACGGATTCATGCTCATCTTGACGTTGGCAATGTCCACGCCGCTGCCATCGGACTTGACGCGTACTTTCACGTTGTAGTCGACAACGCGTTTCACAGGTACCAGGACCTTCATTACTGAGACTCCATTGATTGGTTGAACAGACACACCGGGCTTGGCTGAGTGATTTTATGCGGGCACCTGCGCCGCAAGCTGCGCCCTGGCGACATTCTGGCGACTCGGGACGACAATCGGGACACTTAAAACGAACGGCCGTGCTTTTATGATAGTGGATTGCCGCCAGCCCCGGCACGGGTACAGCGGTTCGGGTAAACATGGACTGCCCCGCCAGTGAATACCGCTTACAGTGATTGCAATTCAATTACTGGAGTTGCCAACCATGCCCCGACTTACCTTACCCACCCTGGGCGCTATGACTGCCCTGTTCGCAAGTCTGGCACATGGGCAGACGGTTCTGACCGCGTCGACCTGGGTTCCTCCCACCCACGCCTTGAGTGTGGCGCAAAAAGAATGGTGCGACCTGCTGGAGAAAAACACCTCGGGCAAGATGAAGTGCAACATATTGCCGCGCGCCGTTTCGGCCCCAACGGGCACTTATGACGCGGTGAAAAACGGCCTGGCCGACCTGTCGTTCACCGTTCACGGCTATACGCCAGGCCGCTTCGTGGCGACCCAGATGGCAGAGTTTCCGTTCCTTGGCAACACCTCGGAACCCATTTCCGTGGCCTTCAACAAGATTGCGACCCGGTACCCGGAGTTCGCTGCGGAACATCAGGGTGTCAAGGTGCTGGCGTATTTCACGCACGGCCCGGGCATCGTGTTCAATGTGAAGAAGCCGATCGCCAAGGTCGAAGACCTGGGAGGTCTCAAGTTCCGGGTGGGCGGAGGGATGGTCAACGACATTTCCAAGACCCTGGGCATGAACGTAACCCTCAAGCCAGCCACCGAGTCCTACGAACTTCTGTCGGGCGGGGGGATGGACGGCACACTGTTTCCAGCGGAGTCGACCGAGTCGTTCCGGATCGACAAGATCATCAAACACGCCACCGTGTTCCCGGGCGGCCTGTACAACACCAGTTTTGTGGCATTGATGAACCAGGCGCGATACGACAAGCTCAGCGCCGACGAGAAAAAGGCGATTGACGCGATCTCCGGGGAACCCTATGCGCGTATGTTCGGCCGCAACTGGGACAAGGTGGATCGGCGCGGCATGGCACTGATGCAGGCGAATGCTGTGCAGATCGTCCGGGCCGACGCCAATTTTGTGGCCGAAGTCAAGAGCAAGACCTCCGGGCTGGAAGCCAAGTGGGTGGCTGACGCAAAGGTCAAAGGCCTCAAGGATCCGGCCAAGGTACTCGCCGAATTCCGCGCCGAGATCGCGAAACAGGAGAAGTAAACCCTCGACGCTGGCGCCAGCCTGCCAACGACCGGACGGCTCTCGTGGACAATGAGAGCCGTTTTGCTTGGCACGCAGGTATTTGGATGAACCGTCTGTTGGAGTGGGTGTGTGGCACATTGTCTGGTGTCGCACTGTTTTGCATCATGGCGCTGACGTTTTTTGACGTCAGCGGCAGGAAACTCGTGTCGACATCGATACCAGGCTCGCTGGAACTGACCGAACTGCTCATGGTTGTGGTCATATTTGCGGCCCTGCCATTGGTGTCCCTGCGCGGCGAACACGTAGTGTTCGACTCCATGGACAGCTATCTCGCGCCGCCCTTGCAGCGCCTGCAACGGGGCCTGGTGCACGTGCTCAGCGCGCTGCTGCTGATCGGGCTGGCGTACCTGATGTGGCAAACCGCCGGCGAGTTCGCGCAGAGCGGCGAGACGACGGCGCAACTCAAGTTGACGAAGGCACCGTTCATTTACGGAATGTCGGTGTTGTGTGCACTGACAGGATGCGTGCATCTCGGACAGCTTGCGAGACCGCCCGTGCAAGAGCCGGTCGAGGCGGCTGCCCTGTGACGCAGGCCCTGCTCGGCTTCGCGGCCATCTTCCTGCTGGCGTTGTTGCGCGTGCCACTGGCGTTCGCGATGGGAATCGTGGGCCTGATCGGTATGGGGGTCATGCGCGGCTGGCACGCGGCTTTGGTCAGCACGGCGCAGGTGGTGCATGAAACCGGCTTTGCCTACACGCTGTCGGTGATTCCACTATTCATCCTGATGGGAAACTTCGTCGCCAAGGCCGGGCTGGCGCATGAACTGTTCCGGGCCGCTTACGTGTTCATCGGCCATTTGCGTGGCGGCCTGGCCCATGCAACTATTGCCGCCTGCGCCGGGTTCGGAGCGATCTGCGGCTCCTCAATTGCCACCGCGGCCACCATGAGCAAGGTCGCCTATCCTTCCATGAAAAAGCTGGGCTACAGCGACTCGCTGTCGACTGGTGTGATCGCCGCTGGCGGTACCCTGGGCATCATGATCCCGCCGTCCACCATCATGGTGATTTACGGCATCGTCACCGAAACCAATATCGGCAAGTTGTTCGCCGCCGGTGTCATCCCTGGCTTGCTGACGGCCCTGCTGCTGATGCTGGCCGTGGTGGTGGTGACGTCGGCCGATCCGGACCACGCTCCGCCTGGCGACAAGTCGAACTGGTCGCAGCGCTGGGCTGCGCTGCGTGGTATCTGGGGCGTATTGTTGCTGGTGATCGTGGTGCTGGGCGGAATCTATGGCGGTGTGTTTACCGCCACCGAAGGGGCTGGCATTGGCGCCTCCGGCGCTTTCCTGTTTGCGTTGGCGCGGCGCGCACTCGGATGGAAGTCGCTGCTCGAAGTGCTGGTGGAGTCGGCCCGCACCACCGCAATGCTGTTCGCGCTGCTGATCGCGGCAACCATTTTTGCAAACTTTGTCAATTTCACATCGATGCCGGGCGACCTGAAGGACTCCATCACCCATCTAGGCCTGTCGCCGGTGATGGTGGTTGCGGCCATGATGGTGATCTACGTCGTGCTCGGCACCGTGATGGAGGAGTTGACGATGGTGCTGTTGACCCTTCCGCTGTTTTTCCCCATCGTGACAGCGCTCGGTTTCGATCCCATCTGGTTTGGCGTATTGATCGTGATGGTGATCCAGATCGGCCTGATTTCCCCGCCTGTTGGCATGAACCTGTTTGTGCTCAACGCGCTGTTGCCCAAGGTTGGTCTGGGGCGCATTTTCAAGGGGGTCTGGCCCTTTGTCGTGGTGCAGATCATCATGCTTGCCATCCTTGTGGCGTTCCCCATGCTGAGCCTGTGGCTGCCGTCCTTCATGCGTTGACGCCCGATGGCCCGCAGGCGGCGACGCATCAGGGCGATTTGGGCAGCTCGGTTGGCCGCTGCGGCGCTGGCATGCGAACACCGTGTTCACGCAGCGCATGCAGGATCGCCAGGTTGACCGCAGAGCGCAGATTCAGCTGTCCGTTGTGCGGATCGGCGATCCAGTAACCGACGGTGAACTCCAGCCCGTCCGCAGCAAAGGCCGACAGGGAGGCCTGTGGCGCGGGATCGCGCAGCACACGCTCCTGTTCCAGCGTCGCCTGCACCAGCAGGCGGATCACCAGATCCACGTCGCTGTCGTTAGCCACCAGAAGCATCGTCGGCTGGCATAACTGGTGGTCACTTAGCGACAGGTTCTCGACCCGGTTCACGACGAACATCTCGTTGGGAACGATGGACTCGCGCCCGGCCAGTGCGCGGACGACCGAGTAGCGTGCATTGATGTCCGTGATCACGCCCTCGAACCCGTCGACCCGCACGCTGTCGCCAATGCGCACACTGCGCTCGGCCAGGATCACAAACCCGCTGACGTAATTGGCGGCCAACCGCTGCAGGCCCAGTCCAATTCCGACACCGATCGCTCCGCCGAGCACCGACAGGGCCGTAAGGTCGATGCCGACGGCCGTCAACGCTACCAGCAGGCCGACGAACAGCAGGAAGGCGCGCGCCGCATTGCTGAATGCCTTGCGCAACGACAAGTCGCCCCCGGTGGCCGAACGCAACAAACGCGACTCGATGGCGGCCGAAATCCACAGGCTCAGAATCAGCACGACCACGGCCGTCAGTGTGCCTTCGATCAGAGTCCGCACGGACATGCTGGAGCCACCGACCTTCCAGTGGATCTGGTCCAGTTCGTCCAGCAGCAGCGGCAACAGTCCGCTGACCCACAACACCACGGCGCCCCAGGCAATCCAGGAGATGCTGCGCTCCAGCATCCGCACCACGGTGGTTTCCGCAAAGGCGGCATGCAGCACCTTGGCCACCACCCGGATTACCACCAGTGCCACCAGCGCCGCCAGCGCGAGCCGGAACATTGCCACCGATGTCCATTGCGCGAGCACCAGTTTGGCGCCAAAGGCCAGGCACAACCAGACCAGCGGAAACATCACTCCATCGATCAGTCTGCGTCCAAACCAGATGGAGCTGGGCCGCTCGGCGCCGACGGAGCGGCGTACGCCCGCACACATCGCCCAGGCCAACGCCGCACACATGGCGAGCGCTGCAAGTTCGATCAGCGTGCTGGGCCGACTCAGCATCGCAACCCAGTCGGCGAAGTCGTCAAATTGCGAAGGTGCCATCCGGGCCTGATAAAGCGATTGGAGGGCTCTCGTCCTAGAGGTCCGCCAGCACCCGCAGATGCGCCTCCACACTGCGTCCCAACGCGGCCAGGTTGTAGCCGCCCTCCAGGCAGGACACGATGCGCCTGGAAGCATGGCGCCGCGCGACATCCTTGATGCGACTGGTGATCCAGGTGTAGTCCTGCTCGACCAGTCCAAGCTGGCCCAGGTCGTCATCGCGGTGGGCATCAAAACCGGCGCTGATGAAAATCATCTGTGGCCGGTGCGCTTCCAGCCGGGGAATCCAGACCGATTCAATCAGCTCGCGAATCTGCGCACCTTTGGTGTAGGCCGACACCGGCAAGTTGACCAGGTTGGTGGCTTCGGACCGGATGCCATAGGGATAAAACGGATGCTGGAAAAAACCCACCATCAAGATGCGTTCGTCACCGGCCACGATGTCTTCGGTGCCGTTTCCGTGGTGCACGTCAAAATCCACGATCGCCACGCGCTGCAGACCATGCCGCTCCAGCGCATACTTGGCCGCCACCGCAACGCTGTTGAAGAAGCAAAAGCCCATGGCCTGGTCGCGACAGGCGTGGTGGCCGGGCGGACGTACCGAACAAAAGGCATTTTCCAGCTCACCTGCCAGCACTGCGTCGGTCGCGGCGAGTGCTGCCCCAGTGGCACGCAGGGCGGCGTCCCAGGTGGTTACGTTCATCGATGTGTCCGGGTCGATTTGCGCGTGGGTCGGCCCGCCCGCGGCGATCTCCTCCCGCAGCCGCTCACTCGTGCCACGCAGCGACGCCACATACATGCGCCCATGCGCCAGTTCGATATCGGCCAGGGGGGCGAAGGGCGCTTCGCGCCGGTCCAGCGCGTCACCGACGCCAGTGATCAGCAGGCGGTCCTCGATCGCGTCCAGGCGCTGCGGGCACTCCGGGTGCCCTTCACCCATCTCGTGCCGACGACAGTCGCTGTGGGTGAAAAAACCGGTCATGCCCATGGCTGGTATGGAGTGATTGGATTTTCGGGTAAGGTCATGCTATGGATGTACAAGACAAACTCAAATCGCTGCTGGATCAGCTTAACACGGTGATCGTCGGGAAACCGGCGCAGGTGCAGGATTGCGTGGCTTGTCTGCTTGCTGGAGGGCACCTGTTGATCGAGGACGTTCCGGGTGTTGGCAAGACCACCCTGGCGCACGCATTGGCGCGCACGTTCGGGCTGCAGTTTTCGCGCGTGCAGTTCACCTCGGACCTGATGCCCAGCGACCTGTCGGGGGTGGCCATCTACGAGCGCGCCAAAGAGGCCTTCGTGTTCCACCCTGGCCCGATTTTTGCCCAGGTGCTG
>JAJAZK010000463.1 GCA_026785765.1 Rhodoferax sp.
ACTGCCTTCCCGCCCAAACACCTGAAGGCCGCAATTGCAGGCGGCACAGCCCTGCACAGCGCAGTGGCGGCGCGCTGGCAACTCATCACCGGCACCCGCGTCGCCGAAGGTTTCGGCCTCACCGAATGTTCGCCCGTGGTTACCTTCAACCCCCTTAGTGGTGTGGCGAAACCGGACAGCATTGGCATCCCGGTGCCGGGCACGGGGGTACGCCTGGTACAGGACGACGGCCAGCCCGCGGCGGTCGGTGAACCGGGCGAACTGATCGTGCAGGGCCCGCAGACCATGGCCGGTTACTGGAACCGCGCCGATGAAACCGCCATCGTGCAGAAGGACGGCTGGTTGTACACCGGGGACGTTGCAGTGATGGACCCGCAGGGCTACTTCCGCATCGTTGACCGCAAGAAAGACCTGGTGCTGGTGTCGGGCTTCAACGTGTACCCGAATGAGGTGGAGGACGCGTTGTCCAAGATGGGCGCAATCCTGGAGGCGGCCGTGGTGGGGATCCCGGACCCACGCTCGGGTGAAGGGGTGCGCGCGTATGTGGTCAAGAATCCGGACTTCGAGGGCGAATTGACCGCGGCAGCCGTGATTGCCCACTGCAAGAGCCTGCTGACCGACTACAAGATACCGAAATCCGTGGTGTTTCGCGCGGAACTGCCCAAGACACCGGTCGGCAAGATCCTGCGCAAGGACCTCAAGGCCGAAGTCAAAACCGAGTTTGCTGCGCGCTAGGCGCTGCCCGGACCAGTCCCCGACACCACCAGGAAACCCACCATGTTGACACCCTTGGAAACCACTTTGCTGGGCATCATGATGATGGTCATCATGCTCGGCATGGGCGCCAGCCTCACTTTTCGCGACTTCCTGATCGCCTTCAAGAAGCCCAAGGGCGTGCTGGTCGGTCTGTTGTGCCAGTTCGGCATCATGCCGTTTCTCGGCTATCTGCTGGCGGTCGTGCTGGGCCTGCCGCCGGCGCTCGCGGTCGGCCTGATCCTGATGGGCTGCATGCCAGGTGGTACCACGTCCAACATCTTTGCGTACTTCAGCAAAGGTGCGTTGGCGCTGTCCATCATGATGACCAGTGTCTCCACCTTGTGCGCAGTAGTGTTCGTGCCGGCCCTGATTGCGTTTTACAGCAAGCTGGCTGGAGTCACGGGTGAGTTCGCGATTCCGGCCGCAAACGTGGCCCAGGTGCTGGTGGTACTGCTGGTACCGACCGTGATCGGCATGGTCCTGCGCAAGGCAAACCCGAACGTCGGTGCCACGGTGGAACTGATCGGCTCCATGCTGGGCATTTTTGTGATCCTGTTCCTGATCGTGTCGTGGGTGCCACGAAACTACGAGTTGCTGCTGTCTACACCCTGGTACGTGTTTTTTGCAGCCATTGGGCTGGGCCTGTTTGGCATGTTGCTCGGTTACTCCCTGAGCCGCGCCCTCAAGCAGGATCCGAATCGCTCGCGCACCATCAGCCTGGAAACCGGCATCCAGAACGGGCCACTGGCAGTACTGATCGTGACCCTTACCTTCACCGGCGAGATGCAGCAACAGGTGCTGCTGGTTCCGGTTCTGTACAGCCTGTTCATCGTGCTGAGCAGTTCGGCTGTGACAGTCTGGTACCGCAGCATGGCGACCCGCGAAGCATTGGCCCGCGACACGGCCAAGGTCGCTTTGGCCTGACAGGTCCTTGGCTTAGACCCAGCCCTGGCGCCAGCAATTGCGGTCGCACAGGCTGCGCCAGCGGATGCGCTGCGTGGTGCCACTGTGCACGGCCTCGATGTCGACCCATTCCAGCAAGCCGCCAGGTGGATCGGGCAGAACCAGCGCCGACACCAGAAAGTGCTTGTTTTTCCCTACCGGTGCAACGGCAGTCCACTTGGAAAGCAGCAACTTCTTGCGATCAACCCGGTTGCCTGGAGCGCGCACAGACATCGACACCTTTAAGCCCGCAGCGCCGCATACACCAGGCCAAACACCGGGTACCGCATCCATCCCGGCTCTGCAAAGCGTTTTCCGTTGGCAAAGATGAAGTCCAGCACCGCCTTCTGGTTGCCCACCAGACCAGGGTGTTGGGACTTCCACTGCAAGAATTTTTCCATCAGCGCGGGTTCGTCCTGCAGCATGTCCCACGCCAGATCCTCGAAAACGTAGTCGGAGTAGTGCTCCTTCTTCTCCAGGATGCTGTTGAAGAAACCCCAGCGGAAAAAGCTGTCGTGTCCTTGCGGCTCCAGGGTCTCCACCGCGTAACGTGCGTCGGGCTGGTTCAGCGGCACCACGCAGTCGCCAGCGCGTAGCAGACAGGTTTTCAGTTGCGTTGTCAGCTCCAGCGCGTCGTGGAACAAATGGCCTTCGTAAGGCGTCGCACGGCTGGTGACCGACGTTATGCGTTGGGTGCGCACCGGGCGCGTTTCATCCAGCGGCAGTTGGTGCCACTGCACCTTATTCCAGGACAGGCGCTCGATCACCTCGCGCCACGCCCGCGGCACCAGGTAGGCGCTGGGTGTATCGACCTCGATGTCCACACTGCAGCGGTCGTAAAAGGCGATCTCGCGCTCCCAGGGTTGCTGGCGGTCGTACCACAGGCGCTGGTAGTTGCCCAGTTTGCTCGATTTGTACCGCGCTGCGAAACCCTTGAAGGGAGGCGCGCGCGGGCGACTGAAGTCGGGTTGCCAAAACACCGGCCAGCGCGTGCGGCAGGCGGCCTGCTGCCTGGCCTCGCGCCGCAGTGCCTGAATCGTGCTGCCATGCGCAATGCTGAAGGCCAGCACAGACTCGACCAGTGCACGCGTCGACGCATAACGCTCGGCAAAGGGCTTCTGCATGTGGGTCTCGGGCATGAAGCCAATTGTGTGGTGCAAGGCGGCATACCCGGTGGAAAAACGCGGCGTGTCCAGTATGTCGCGGATGCCGTCGTCAGGCGACTCGCGCACCGGGTGCACAAACGGGCTGGTCGGCCAGCCGCGCGCCGCCATATCGCAGTAGATGGCTGGGACCATGGTTTCGCGCAGAAAACTGCCCAGTTCGCCACCCAGCTTGTCGCGCTGGGTATGGATCAGCGTCATGGTGTAGTGATAGTCGGCGCCGTTGGA
>JAJAZK010000464.1 GCA_026785765.1 Rhodoferax sp.
ATTACCCGCCGTACGCGCCCGGCCAGGCGCTTGGCAACTTCCCGTGCATAGATACCGCCAAGGCTCCACCCAATCAAGCTGATTGGCTTCAAATGTGAACGCGTCATTGCGGCGACGCCTCCGGCCAGTTCATCAAGCCACCCGTGAACATCACCCTTGGGACCGGTATTCAATCCGCGTCCCCAGTCAAGTGCGGTGTAGCCAAGTTCCTCGCAGAGGTCCTTGAGCGGTGACGTTGCACGCCGGTCCGACGCCAGCCCTGGAAAAATTACCACGGCGTGCCCATCCCCACTGGGGAGATATTCCCTGTCCATGAGCTTCATGCCAACGTATTCCACGACTGCACGCAGCGGCTCGAAACCCAGCAGCATCATGGATGGAGACGAAACGGGAACATCCGAGCAATGTAAGGTAGGCATCGTTACAGCGTAATGATTTGATCAAGCCCAATCATGTCACCAGCAGATAGAGGTGACGGTAGGCACGAAAGCGGCGATTGCGTGGGATTTTTCCGACTGTTCGGACCTGGCGGTGCCGAATAGGCAGCTTGTCCGACACGTAAATGGGGATGCGCCTTTCACAGTTCGGATCGAACATATCGAAAATTGTATTTTCGGCGACCTGTCCGAATTTGGGCTGTGACGGCAGGCTGTCACCCGAACCAGATGGTTAGACCCGGATAGTGAGAGGAATTTTTTGTGGACCTGATTCAATGGCCGGCGATGATCGTCACTGTAATCGCCGCCTGGCTTATCGCCTCATCGCAAAAGCGCCGTCGCAACGTGGGATTCTGGCTATTTCTGGCAAGCAATGTACTGTGGATAGTCTGGGGCTGGGGTGCACATGCGTACGCGCTGATCATCCTTCAAGTGTGCCTTGCCGCAATGAACGTGCGGGGTGCAACAAAGACCGCGGACGCAACCGAAACGCCGGGCGTCCCCCAATCGTCGCGGCAAACGGGACAGCCAGCGCAATGATCGCAGTAGTCATCCCGGCGCACAATGAGGCGGAACTTGCGGGAGCATGCGTAGCATCAGTGCAGGCAGCTGCCAAGGCCCCCGAGCTGAATGGTGAGCAGGTAATAGTTGTCGTCGTAGCCGACAGTTGCACCGACGCTACTTTGGAGATCGTGGAAGTGCTCGGAGCAATCGCCATCGTGGTCAACGTTCGAAACGTGGGAATAGCGCGCGCGGTTGGTGCTACCAAAGCACTCGAAGCGGGGGCACGCTGGTTGGCGTTTACCGACGCAGACTCCGTCGTAGCCCGGGATTGGCTGGCGGCACAAATGCGACAACAGTCAGATGCAGTTTGCGGCACGGTGACTGTAGAAGACTGGGGTGAGTACAGCGAAAGTATGCGCTCCCATTACGCCCGCAGCTACAACGACCGTGATGGGCATCGCCATATCCACGGCGCCAATCTTGGTGTCTGCGCCAATGCGTACCGGCGCGCGGGCGGCTTCCCGCCGCTCCAAAGCAGCGAAGACGTGGCACTGGTAGACGCATTGATCGCAATTGGAGCGAATGTCACATGGTCAGCAGCGCCCAGAGTCGTGACGAGCGCGCGGCGAAATTTTCGTGCCCCGGACGGTTTCGGTGCAACCTTGCTTCGCGTGCACGCCCAAGCGGCACACGCAGTGAGGCCCCTCCCGTGTTGACTGCGGCACTCGGGCAGACCGAATCGGATGCCCACCGCCTTCAGCTTTTGGCCAGGTTCGGTCCGCCCAAGGATCCCGCGAGCGCAGCAAGGATGCTTGATGCGTTGGTGCAGGCTTCTCTGGACGATCTGGCGCAGCCAGCGTCGGGGGGCACACTGCAAAGGTGGCGTACCCTGAGCGAGGTAGCTTCATTTGACCTGTCGGTGGCCAAACTATTCGAGTCTCACACCGACGCGCTCGCCATCTTGAAGGACCTTGGTGACTGCGTGGGATTCCCCCGTGGCAGCACGTGTGGAGTTTGGGCCGCAGAAGTGCCAGATGCGCGGGTGATCGTTAGCCGTGGCAATGGACCCCACGTTACGTTGACAGGCAGGAAAGCCTGGTGCTCGGGCGCCGCGCACCTGAGCCACGCGCTGATGACCGTGTGGTGCGCGGACGGCACCGGCCCCTTCCTTGCGAAAGTACACCTGCAGCAAGAAGGTGTGCGTGTCTCGCGCGAAGGGTGGAACGCAGTCGGAATGGCTGCCACCGCCAGCGTCGACGTGTACTTCGCCCAAGCCGCCGGCACGGTCGTCGGGGACGCTGAAGACTATCTGCGTCGACCGGGCTTCTGGCACGGGGGTGCAGGCATCGCGGCGTGCTGGTATGGCGGGTCGTTGCGATTGGCTCAGTCTCTGCGCGATGTGGCGCGCCTTCCAGCAGGAGGCGGAAGCAAAGATTTTCGCCATGCCGCTCTCGGGAAAGTGGACCTCGCGCTGACCCATGCAGCGGCATTACTGCGATCTGCCGCGGCGTGGATCGACGCCTATCCGCGCGCAGACGCCAGCGCGCTGACGATAAGAGTGCGGATGAGCGCGGAGGACTGCGCCACACAGGTACTGCAACAAACAGCGCGGGCGCTCGGGGCCGCACCCTTTTGCAAAGATGAGGGGTTTGCGAGGATGGCTGCTGACTTGCCTGTCTTCATCCGTCAGAGCGGTGGCGAGCGGGATGCGTGCGCGGTCGGAGAAAGCGTCGCCACCGGCGACAACCGATGCTGGGAACTGTAGTGAATGAACGCATGATTGTCGGGTCGGGCACCCTTGAATCTGAATGGCAGGCATGGCCAGGCCTGGACCGGCTGCCGCAGACAACCATTCTCGAGTTGGTGCCGCAATCCGCGCGGACGGTCATCATTTCCCCGCATCCAGACGATGAGGTCCTGGCTACTGGCGGACTGCTTGCGATGCTCGCCAGTGACGCAAAGCAGACTTGCGTGG
>JAJAZK010000465.1 GCA_026785765.1 Rhodoferax sp.
CCAGCACACGGTACAAGTATTTGCGCGAGAAGATCGCGTGTGGCGGCGTCGGTGTGTCGTCGTCGATCAGCGCGGCGCCGTAACTTTTTTGCACTGCGCCGTGGCCGTCACCCACGACAAAAACCTGCGGCGAGCGGCGCGCGCCAAAGTGTCCGATCAGTGCCGCCATTAATACGATCAGCGGAAACGGCGCATCCAGCGCAAAGATCGCCACAAACGCCCCGGCTGCAATCGCCCGGAGATAGCGATTTTTCAGCGCCCGCGTGCCAATGCGGTGCGCTGCATGCAGCACCAATGCCGTCACCGCGGGTTTGATGCCGTAGAAGATGCCGGCCACCAGCGGCAAGCTGCCAAACGCCACGTAGAGCCAGGACAAACCGATCAGGATGAACAGCGAGGGCAATACAAAAAGGCCGCCCGCCACCAGCCCGCCCCAACTGCGGTGCATCAACCAGCCGATATACGTGGCCAGTTGTTGCGCTTCCGGTCCGGGCAACAGCATGCAGTAGTTCAGCGCGTGCAGGAAACGTTTCTCGCTGATCCAGCGGCGCCGCTCGACCAACTCGCTGTGCATGATGGCGATCTGTCCCGCCGGCCCGCCGAAGCTGATGAAACCCAGCTTCAGCCAGAAGCGCAGAGCCTCCCCGAACGGCACGGCGGCGGGTCGCGTCGGCGCCGCCACGTTCGTGATGGTCATGGGTTGACGTCCTTTTCAAATGTTGTCAGCAGGCCCTCGAATACCCCTGCAGCCCCCTGCAGCAGTTGATCGTCGTCAATTATTGCGTCGCGCATGCCCGCCAGCGCACGCTCCTCAGACGTTGGAGAAGTCGGGTTTGCGTCTTTCTGCGAACGCGGCGAATGCCTCGCGCGCCGCAGGTTCGGTGAGCAAGCGGGCAAATATCGCGCCTTCGTCATCCATCTGCTGTTTCACCAATGCGGCCTGGCCTTTTTTCATCAGACGTTTGGTCTCCATCAGGGAGATCAACGGCTTGGCCGCCAGCTTGCGTGCCTGGGCCTGGGCCAGCGCACTCGCCTCCATCGGCGGCACGATGCGATTCACCAAACCCACCTCCAACGCTGCCTCGGCCATGAACGGCTCCCCCAGCAGCAGCGCTTCGGCCGCGCGATGGTAACCCAGCATCTGCGGCACCAACAGGCTGGACGCAGCCTCGGGGCACAAGCCGAGGTTAACGAACGGCATCGCAAACGCCGCGTTGTCCCCCGCGTACACCAGGTCGCAATGAAACAGCATGGTCGTGCCGACACCCACCGCCGGGCCACATACGGCGGCCACCAGTGGCTTGGGAAAACTGGCGATGCCGCGCAGGAAGCGGTATACCGGCGTCTCGCCCGTGGCAACAGCGGGCGGGCGGGCGACGAAGTCGCCGATATCATTGCCAGCGGAAAAAACCGTCGTATGCCCCTGCAGCACCACCACCCGCACAGCGGGGTCGGCGGCGGCGCTGGCCAGTGCATCGGCCATCGCTCCATACATCGCTGCCGTGATCGAGTTCTTCTTTTCCACCCGGTTCAGGGTGATGGTCATGACACCGGCTTCGGTGTGGGTCAGGATGTCGCTCATATTGTGCTTTCGTTATCGGTTTGCTGCATCCGCGCTTCGCGTGCGAGTTCGAGGCGGGGCTGACTTCCTCTCGGCCAGCCTGCCAGTGACAAACTTGTGAAGAATACTTGCGATCAAGGTCTGGTAGGGCATTCCCTCCTCCAGCGCCTTCGCCTGAATGTCCAGCAGGTCCACCGTCGACAGCCGGATATTCACCCGACGGTCCTTGATCGCTGTGGCACGGGCAGCAGTTCGCATGCGCTGCAGCTCCGCCTTGCTTGCGCTTGACTTCAGCTTGCCCGACTCATAGGCCCGCAGCACTTCAAGTTCATAGGGATCCAGCTTAGACATCATCAGAATCCTTCGATATGAAAATATGCGTAGCCTTGCGGCTGGGAATGACGGTCTTGAGAAAGTAGTGGTCCACTTCCTCAATGAACGGCACCAGGTAGGCGTAACCAGCCACCTCCACCACCATCAGTTTCTGCCGAGGGTACTTCGCCGGGTTCGGGTGCGAAACGATTTCAAGGAGCCCGCCAGCCTCCACCGCCACCGTAATCTCCTCAAAAGAAACCCCACGCTCGATCTTGAGGAGATCGTTCTTTTCGGGTGCCCACCGAAACAGCTTCATTGACGCCATGGTACCAGAGCGTGTGCCTTATGTCTTCAAATTGCCACGGCTACGGCAATCGCTCCGTTGTGAGAGGCTGTCGGTCTGCGGGCCAGGTCGGGATACCACCAATGGGGTGCTTTTGCTGCCGTTTCAATGCGCCAACGCTTCGCGCACGAAATCGATACGGTCCTGGCCCCAGAACATCTGGTCGCCGACAAAAAACGTCGGCGCACCAAAAACCCCGCGGTCCACTGCCTCCTGGGTGCAGGTTTTCAGCGCCTCCTTCACAACCGGGTCGGCTGCGATGTCGGCGATTGCGTCTGGTGCAAAACCGGCCCGTGTCAGCACTGCCGCCAGTACCGCCGGATCACCGAGCGCCTGCTGCTCCACCCACATGGCGCGGAAGATGGCGTCGCGAAACACAGCGAGTTGTGGATCCGCACGCATTTGCAGCCCCAGGTCGGCTCGCATCAGGGTGATGGTGTTGACCGGGAAATGCGGGTTCATGACCAGCGGCACACCGTAACGCCTGGCAAAACGGTCAAGGTCCTGAAAAAGGTAGCGTCCCTTGGCCGGAACGCTGATCGGCGGCCGGTTGCCAGTGGACTGGAACACGCCCCCCAGCAGCATCGGTTTCATGGCCACGGTGGCGCCGGTGTCGGCGACGAGCTTGGGCAACTGCGTGTACGCCAGCCAGGAGGCCAGGCTGCCATAGTCAAAATAAAAATCGACGGTCTTGTTGCTCATAGGGACTCCCGGTTTGTTTGGGTTTCAGAATTTCTCGATCCACGGGCGCAGGTCGAGTTCGTGCGTCCCGGCATCCAGCGGTTGTTGGTGCAGCATCCAGTACTGGCCGGCAATATGGTCCGGGTTGAGCAGCCCGCCCTGCGCCTTGAGCGCGTATCGCTGGGGGAAATTGTCGCGGATGAAGGCGGTGTCAATCGCGCCGTCCACCACCACATGCGCCACATGGAGACCGCGCGACCCCAGTTCGCGCGCCATGCTCTGCGCCAAAGCGCGCAAGGCGTGTTTGGCACCGGCAAAGGCCGCAAAGTTGGCCGCGCCGCGCAGCGACGCGGTGGCCCCGGTGAAAATAATGCTGCCACGGTGACTGGCGCCCTCGCGCGCCACCATGCGTCTGGCCACTTCGCGCCCATTGAGGAAACCGGCCATACAGCCCATCTCCCAGATCTTGAAGTAGCGCTGCGCGGTCTCCGCCAGAATGCTGCTGGGCGCGTTGGCGCCGATGTTGAACACCAGCACCTTGATCGGCCCGATCGTGGACTCGATCTCTTCAACCAATGCCACCACGGCTTCTTCGCGGCGTGCGTCGCTACCAAAGCCGTGAGCAATGCCACCAGCGGCACGAATCTGCGTCAGCAGTGGTTCGAGTTTTTCGGCATGGCGCCGGGTGACGCAAGCGGTGTAGCCTTCGCGCGCAAAACGCCGCGCCACCGCGCCGCCGGTGGCGTCACCCGCGCCGACCACCAGTACTACCGGCGCTGTTCCCGTTGCCGTGTCCATGCCGGCTCCTAGTCCTTGAAGTAGACGATCTGCGAACTGGTGGCCAGCGCAAGACCAGACTCGCTCCACAGTTGTGCAGTCTGGTCAAAGAAACCGTCACCATACACCTGGGCGCGTGCCTGACCGAGTACAAAACCGCTTCCACACCCGCACAGTACTGCCCGGCCTACATGGAAATACACCGTCATGGATACCGTGCCCACTGGCACACGCTGCCCACGGCGCAAAAAGATGCGCGGGTAAAACACGTCGGCCAGCGCCGCCAGCGAACAGTGGTCCAGGTCGCGCAGCGGGTCGTCGCGCATCCACAACTGCGTCAGGCTGGCTTGCCCGCCCGGTTCCGAAATCGGCAACTCCTGCCCGATGGCGGGGATACCTCCGGCGACGGTACGCACCTCGTACCGATTGAACCATTCGACTGCTGCCGGGGCCGTGGACCGCGCAAACGAGCTGGGCGGGGGCACCGGCGGCGGCGCAATGTCACTGCCGTTCCAGGTTGTGCGGCGTACTGCAGTGACCACGGTTGCCGTCAACATGCTGGCAGTCACCCCGGCTGTATCGGTCTGCAACAATTCGACAGTCCAGTGTTGGGTCGACCGGTTGGTTCTGGCGGCGCGCACCAACACCCGAAACGGCCCTTGCGTGAGAGCCGCTGCGTAGTTGACGGTCAGCGCCAGCGGTTCTCCGAGCAAAGCCGGATGCTGCAACACCGCGCGCAATGCAGTGGCAGCAGATACGCCGCCGAACGGCCCGACCATATTCCAGTAGGCGGCGCCACAGTGGCCGGCGAAAACGTCCGGTCCGTCCGCATGCAAGGCAATCGCCTCGTCGAATGGGTGCAGGACCATGCGCCTCAGACGCGCTCGAAAATACCTGCTGCGCCCTGCCCCATGCCGACACACATGGTGACCATGCCGTAACGCAACTGCTTGCGGCGCAAGGCATGCACCACGGTGGCGGCGCGGATGGCGCCGGTCGCGCCCAGCGGGTGGCCCAGGGCAATTGCGCCGCCCATGGGATTGACCTTGGCCGGATCGAGATGCAGGGTGTTGATCACCGCCAGCGACTGCGCCGCAAAAGCTTCGTTGAGTTCGAACCAGTCGATGTCGTCCTGCTTCAGACCGGCATGCCGCAAGGCCGCGGGAATCGCCTCGATGGGACCGATGCCCATGATGTGCGGCGGAACGCCTTTGCTGGCGAAACTGACAAAACGCGCCAGTGGCGTCAGGCCAAACTGCGCGAGTGCCTTTTCACTCACCAGGATCAGGGCGCCGGCGCCGTCCGAAGTCTGTGAACTGTTACCCGCCGTCACCGAACCGCGAGCGGCAAACACTGCGCGCAGTTTGGACAGGCCCTCAAGTGAGGTGTCGGCACGCGCGCCTTCATCCAAACTGACCGTTCGCACCGTCGTGACAACCGCGCCGCTAGTCAGATCGGGAGTGCGTTCGCTCACCTCGACCGGGGTCATCTCGGCAGCAAAGTCTCCGGCCTTCATCGCCGCCAGCGCCCTGGCGTGTGACTGCACCGCAAACGCGTCCTGAGCGGCGCGCGACACCTTCCACTGGGTCGCGACCTTCTCGGCGGTCAGTCCCATACCATAGGCAATGCCGATGTTCTCGTCGTGCTCGAACAGCAGCGGCGACAGCGACGGCGAGTTGCCCATCATCGGAACCATGCTCATGCTCTCGGTGCCAGCGGCGATCATCACGTCGGCTTCGCCGACGCGGATGCGGTCTGCCGCCATCTGGATGGCACTGATGCCGGAGGCGCAAAAACGGTTCACCGTGATGCCGCCGACGCTGTTGGGCAAACCCGCCAGCACGGCGCCGATGCGCGCCACGTTCAGGCCCTGCGCGCCTTCGGGGATGGCGCAGCCGCAGATCAGGTCTTCGATGGCGTTCGGATCGAGGGACGGTACCTGCGCCAGTGCGCCCTGCAGCGCCTTGACCAGCAGGTCGTCGGGCCGCATATTGCGAAAAAAGCCGCGGTGCGAACGCCCGATCGGCGTGCGCGTGGCGGCAACGATGAATGCATCCTGTACCTGTTTCATGGCTTTGTCTCGGATAGGGTCAGTTGCGCAGGGGTTTGCCGCTCGCCAACATACCCATGATGCGTTCCTGCGTTTTCGGGTGGTCCACCAGCGCACAAAACGCTTTGCGCTCGAGTGCCATCAGATACTCTTCGCTCACCAGCGTACCGGCATCCACATCACCGCCACACACCACGTTGGCGATCAGGCTGCCGATATGGAAGTCATGCTGGCTGACGAAACCGCCATCGCGCATATTCACCAGGGAGCCCTTGATCGTCGCCAGACCGTTGCGCCCCGCCACCGGGAACAGGCGCCGGTGGGGCGGCCGGTAACCAGAAGCAAACAGCGCGCGCGCCTGGGCAATCGCGACAAACAGCAGCTCGTCCTTGTGCGGCACTATGACGTCGCCCTCCAGCAGATAACCGAGTTGGCGCGACTCGATGGCACTGGTGCCGACCTTGGCCATTGCAGCCGCGGTAAAGCCCTCGGTCAGGAACGGCAACAGATCCTTGTTGGTCGAGGCGGCGGCGTTCTCTGCTGCGCGCCGCGCAATATAGGTCAGTCCACCGGCACCGGGCACCAGCCCCACACCGACTTCGACCAGGCCGATGTAACTCTCCATCGCCGCCACCCGACGCGCACTGTAGACGGCGATCTCACAGCCACCGCCCAGGGCCAGCCCGCGGATTGCCGAGACCGTCGGCACGTTGGCGTAACGCAGGCGCAACATGGTGTTCTGCAGCTCCTGCTCACCGCCGTCGATGGCCGAGATCCCGGCAATCATGAACGCCGGCAACATCACCTGCAGATCCGCACCGACCGAGAACATATCGTCTGGCGACCAGATCACCAGCCCCTCGAACTCCTGCTCTGCCAACTCCACTGCCCGGGTCAAGCCCTCTGCCACATCCGGGCTGATGGCATGCATCCTGGTCTTGATGCTGGCAATCAATACTGCACCGTCCAGACTCCACAACCGGATCGCGTCGTCCTCGTAGACGGTGTTGCCGGCCGTACGGGGGTTTGCGGTCGCGGCACCTGACACATCTTCCCGGAAGTGCTGGCGCTGGTACACCGGCAATTCGCGCCGCGTTATGAAGCGGCCGACCGAAGCGCTCCAGGAACCTTGGGCGGTATGCACACCCTGTGCGTCCGCCACCGGGCCCTTGAACACCCAATCCGGCAACGGGGTGTTGCACAAAGCCTTGCCGGCGTCGATGTCTTCCTGCACCATGCGGGCAACGTCGAGCCAGCCGGCCTCTTGCCACAACTCGAACGGACCCTGCTTGACGCCAAATCCCCAGCGCATCGCCAGATCGACGTCGCGCGCGGTTTCAGCCACGCTATGCAGGTGTACGGCGGCGTAGTGAAACTGGTCGCGCAGCAACGCCCACAGGAATCGCGGTTCCGCGCCTTGGGCATTGCGCAGCAGACGCAAACGCTCGGCCGCAGGTTTCTTGAGCATGCGGCCGACCACCTCGTCGGCCTTGGCGCCGCTGGCCACATAGTCTCCTGTGGCGGCATCAAAACGCAGGATGTCGCGTCCGACTTTCTTGTAGAAACCGGCGCCGGCTTTCTGGCCCAGGTTGCCCATCTCCAGCAGTTTCGCCAGCACCGGCGGCGTCGCGAAGTTTGCATAAAACGGGTCGGTCTCCAGACTCAGGTTGTCCTGCAGGGTCTTGACCACGTGCGCCAGGGTATCCAGCCCCACCACGTCGGCGGTGCGGAAAGTACCCGAACTCGCGCGCCCGAGCTTCTTGCCGGTCAGGTCGTCCACCACGTCGTAAGTCAGGCCAAAATTCTCGACCTGCTTCAGGGTGGCCAGCATGCCGGCTATGCCGATCCGGTTGGCGATGAAGTTGGGCGTGTCATGGGCCCGCACCACACCCTTACCAAGGGCGCTGGTGCAAAAGCTCTCCAGATCATCCAGCACTGCAGCCTCGGTGCTGGGCGTATTGATCAACTCCACCAATTGCATATAGCGCGGCGGATTGAAAAAATGGATGCCGCAAAAACGGGGCTTGATCGCTTCGGGCAGTGCTTCGCTGAGTCTGGTGATCGACAAACCCGAGGTATTGGATGCCACGATGGCGTGCGGCGACACAAACGGCGCTATTTTGCGGTACAGGTCCAGCTTCCAGTCCATGCGCTCGGCGATTGCCTCGATCAACAGATCGCAGTTGCGCAGTTTCTCCAAATGTTCTTCGTAATTGGCCTGTCCAATGAGAACGGCGTCCTGGGCAACACCGAGCGGCGCAGGCTTGAGTTTTTTCAGGCTCTCCACCGCGCGCGTGACGATGCCGTTTTTGGGCCCTTCCTTCGCAGGAAGATCGAACAACAGCACCGGAACACCCACATTGACGAGGTGTGCGGCAATCTGCGCACCCATCACACCTGCGCCGAGAACGGCGACTTGCTTGACCTGGAATCTGGACATGGGCGGCGTCGATCAGGGCGTGCGCAGCCAGGTTTGCGTGCGACCAAACGGGCCAATGGAGCCGCGCACCTCCAGCTTCTTGCCGCCCTCGATCGGGGTCATCTTCAGCGCATAGACCTTGCCATTCTCCGGGTCCAGAATCTTGCCTTCTTCCCAGACGTCCTTGCCCTCGGTCTTTTTGGCACCACGGATGATCTCCAGACCCAACATCGGTTTGTCCTTGCGGTCGTCAGTGCATTCTGTGCACATCGCATCCTGCTTCGCCTCCTTGCGCAGCAGCTTGGTCACCTTGGCGCTCAATACGCCAGCGGCTTCGGTCACCTGGATCTCCGACTTGATCTCCCTGGTCTTGTCATCGATGGTGTGCCATGTGCCTACCGGCGTCAATTGTGCAAAGGCCATGCTGGAAGTGGCGGTAACAAGGGCGGCAACAAGAAAGTTTTTTGTCATGAAAGTCTCCTGAAATCAAGAATGAAACGATGCCATCTGCGGCAGGGCAAATCTACGCAAAAACGGCCTCTGTGTCCATCAATACCTTGGCGCCGGACCGTGCGGTCAGCATCAAGGAGGCTGTCTCGGGGAACAGCTTGGCGAAGTAAAAACGTGCTGTCTGCAACTTGGCCTGGTAAAACGGGTCGGTGTTGCCGGCGGCGATTTCGCGCAAAGCGACTTGCGCCATCCGCGCCCAGAAGTAGCCAAACACCAGATGGCCAGCAATACGCAGGTAATCGACTGCTGCGGCGCCCACCTCGTCGGCGTTTTGGAACCCCTTGAATCCCAGCTCGGTGGTGAGTTTAGTCATCTTGTCGCCCAGGTAGGCGATCGGATTGATGAACTCGGCCATCTTCTCGTTCACACCTTCCTCTTCCACCAGCGCCGCGATCAATTTGCCAAACTTTTTCAGCGTGGCGCCGTTGTTGCCCAGAATCTTGCGTCCGAGCAGGTCCAGACTCTGGATGGCATTGGTCCCCTCGTAAATCATGTTGATGCGGGCGTCGCGCACAAACTGCTCCATGCCCCATTCCTTGATGTAGCCATGGCCACCAAAGACCTGCAGGCAGCCGGACGCGGCAATCCAGCCGTTATCGGTCAGGAAGGCTTTCGTCACCGGTGTCAGCAAGGACAACATTTCCCCACTGTCCTTGCGCACCTGCTCGTCGGGGTGGAAATGCTCTTTCTCCAGCAGCAAGGAACAGAAAATCGCCAGCGCCCGGCCACCTTCCGCGTAGGCGCGCGCCGTGAGCAGCAACTTGCGCACGTCCGGGTGCACGATGATCGGGTCGGCCGCCTTGTCCTTGGCCTTGGTGCCCGACAGAGAGCGCATCTGAATGCGGTCCTTGGCATACGCAACCGCATTCTGGTAGGCCACCTCGGTCAAGCCCAGTGACTGGTTGCCGACACCCAGGCGGGCGCCGTTCATCATCACGAACATCGCGTTCATGCCCTTGTTCGGTTGCCCGACCAGGGTGCCAACGGCGCCGTCGAGCACCATCTGACAGGTCGCGTTGCCGTGGATGCCCATCTTGTGTTCAATACCACCACAAAAAATGCCATTGCGGCTGCCCAGGCTGCCATCGGGATTGACGTTGAACTTCGGCACGATGAACAGGCTGATGCCCTTGATGCCGGGTGGTGAATCTGTCATGCGCGCCAACACCAGGTGGATGATGTTGCCCGCCATATCATGTTCACCGGCGCTGATGAAGATCTTGTTGCCGGTGATGCGGTAGGTACCGTCCGGCTGCGCTTCGGCTTTGGTGCGCATCAGGACCAGGTCGGTCCCGCAATGCGACTCGGTCAAACACATCGTGCCGGTCCATTCGCCGCTGGTCATCTTGTGCAGGTAAGTCTGCTTCTGCACTTCAGTGCCATACGCGTGCAAGGCGGCGTAAGCGCCGTGGGTCAAACCCGGGTACATGGTCCAGGACTGGTTGCTGGCGGTCAGCATTTCGTTGAGACACTGGTTCACCACCAATGGCAAGCCCTGCCCGCCAAACTCCGGATCACCACTCAGCGCTGGCCAGCCAGCTTCCACGTATTTGGCGTACGCCTCCTTGAAGCCCTTGGGCGTCGTTACGACGTGCGTCGCCGGGTCGAGACGGCAACCTTCGGCATCACCCGTAGTATTCAGCGGCAATGTAACTTCGGTGGCGAATTTCCCGGCCTCCTCCAACACCGCGTCGATGGTTGCGCGATCGATATCTGCATGGCGCGGCATGACCCGGAACTCGTCACTGACCTTGAACAGTTCGTGCATCACGAACTGCATGTCACGCAGGGGTGGGGTGTAACTTGGCATGTTGGAACTCCGGAAAAATGGAAAACTAGTTGGCGTTGGTTGACGTGGTCGTAGCCGCATTACGATTGCCGCGCCCATACCGCGCAAGGATGTGCGCAAACCCGGTATTGGCCCGGTCCAGCGAACCAGGGTTGTTGAGAAAGCGCGCCTCGTAATGCAAGGCCAGGATCAGGCCGTGGATCTCGAAGGCCATCTGCGCGGCGTCGGCCTGCGGGCTCAGGTGGCCCTTGTCCTTGGCCTGCAGGACGGCCCGGTGCATGGCTGATAGCCAGACCTTTACGGAGCTCGACAAAGCGTCGCGAACAGCGCCGGGCCGGTCGTCGAATTCCACCGCGCCGCTGATGAAGATGCAGCCCGACTGGATCTCGACCGCAACCCGTTTCATCCAGTTGGCAAACAGCGCCTCGACGCGCGGCAGGCCGCGTGGCAAAACCAGCGCCGGATAAAACACCTCTTGCTCGAACTGGCGAAAGTACTCGTGCACCACCGAGATCTGCAGTTCCTCGCGCGAGCCAAAGTGGGCGAACACGCCTGACTTGCTCATGTGCATGATTTCGGCTACGGCGCCGATGCTCAGGCCTTCCAGCCCGACCTGGGTGGCCAGACGTAACGCCGCATCCACAATCGCCGCCTTGGTCTGCTGGCCCTTGTGCAACAAGCGGCCTTCTGGCGCGAGCACCGGCGCGACGTGGGCGCCGGTGTCCGGCGTCGGCTTGCGGGCAATCTGGGCTTGAGACATTCTTTGAAAGGACTTTAGAACGAACGGTCGTGCTATTTTGCATGATGTCCTTTGCCGCAGGTTCAAGCACGCGACAACTAGGGCCAGAGGCCTAGGTGCACAGCGGGTTTACCCGCGCTCACATGCAGCACATGACGGCGTTAGCGATCCGGAATTGGGCTTGCGTTGCAGCGCTGCGAGGGGATCAGGGGCAGCTGGCATCCAATGCCAACCAATCGTTACGCCGCTTGCGCTGCGTGCCTCACCTCCAGGGTTAAAACAACACCCGCGTTGTGCGGTTGACACCGACTTCGCGTCCATCATCATCGAGTGTGTAGACGAATGGCTTGCCCTGCGGACTGGCAGCGCGGCAGATGCCAAAACGAAATGGCTGGGCTTCGCGGCCGGGCGAGACAAAACGTAAGTCCTGAAACGTGGCGCAGGGG
>JAJAZK010000466.1 GCA_026785765.1 Rhodoferax sp.
AGCGGCGCAGCGCAGCGCGCGCCACGATGCGCACCATGCCAGCCGGATCATTGGCCGTGTCACCGGCGATGGCCCGCGCCAGGGCCAGCTTGCCGGCGCCCTCGTCGTCCATCGCCTGCGCCGAAACTTCGATCTCCAGCTGCTTCTCGAACGCCTGCTGTGCGCGCGCCAACCACTGCAAGTCCAGCGGCACGGCCTGCGCCACCGTGGCCAGAAACCATTGCACCAGCGGCTGCACCTGGGCTGGCCGTTGCGCCAGGGCAAACGGCAACAACCACAGGTCCCAAGTCGCCACCGTGGTTGCGGCGCGGCTGGCTGCCTGTACCGTGAGCAAGGCCACCAGTTTGCGCCAGCGCCGGTCGGACACGTTGAGTGCGTTGGCGCGGCACCAAGCGCGCGCCTGGCCCAGCAAGTCGGTCACTTCTTGCGGCACGCACACAGTGGCAGCGCAATAGCGCAAATTCGCCAGGTCCTGCACCGCGAGGCGCGCCACAATCGCTGGCGAACCGGTTGGCAGCGCCAACAACGCACCAAAACTGCCATCCTGCACCGGCTCCACCGGCACCCGCAACAAAAAACGGTCGCAAAAAGCCTGCAGCGCTTCGTCATCGGGCATGTCGTTGGTGGCGCCGACCACCGAGATCAATGGCACCTTGACGCGGCCGCTGCCGTTGTCGAACTCGCGCTCATTGAGCAACGTCAGCAGCGCATTCAGGATCGCCGAGTTGGCCTTGAACACTTCGTCCAGAAAGGCAATCTGCGCCGTCGGCAGAAATCCGTCGGTCAAACGTTCGTAGCGGTCTTCCTCCAGAGCCTTGAGCGACAGCGGGCCAAACAGTTCCTCGGGCACCGAAAAACGCGTCAACAGGCGCTCGAAGTACCGCGCCCCCACAAAAACGCGCTGCAAACGGCGCGCCAGTTCACTCTTGGCGGTTCCGGGCGGCCCGACCAGCAAAACATGTTCGCCCGCAAGGGCCGCCAACAACAGCAAACGCACCGCAACGCCGCGCTCCAGCAGGTCGCGCTCCAGGTCTGACAGGGTGTCCTTCAGCAGCTGTTCATCCATGCGCCCATTCTGCTGCGAAAATTCCACCAAATTGGGGCTGGAGACACACCGGATGCGCAAATTCCTGAAAACCGCTGGAGCCGGATCGGCCGTGCTGCTGCTGGCGGCGGCTGCGCTCGCCACCTGGTATGTGCACAGCAAACAACCCCAGCGCAGCGGCACGGTGGAGTTGGCAAACCTGCAGTCCAGCGTTGCCTTGCGCTATGACGAGCGCGGCGTGCCGCATATCCAGGCTGGCTCCGAGCCCGACCTGTACCGCGCGCTGGGTTATGCCCATGCGCAGGACCGGCTGTTCCAGATGGAGCTTTTGCGCCGCCTGGCGCGTGGTGAACTGGCCGAAGTACTGGGGCCCAAACTCGTCAACACCGACCGGCTCTTTCGTACCCTGGGCATCGCGGCCCACGCCGACGCGTACGCACAACGCATGGACCGCAATAGCCTCTCGTACCGCGCACTGGCAGCCTACCTGGACGGCGTCAACCAGTACCAGGCGAGTCACCCGGCGCCGCTGGAGTTCGACGTGTTGGGCATCCCCAAGCGTCCTTTCACGCCACAGGACACGATTGCGGTAGCGGGGTATCTGGCCTACAGCTTCGCGGCGGCATTGCGCACCGAACCGGCGATGACCTTCATCCGGGACAAACTTGGCGCCGACTATCTGAAGGTGTTTGACCTGCAGTGGCACGCCAAGGGGGTTGATACGCCTGGCTTCACGGCCAGGCTGGGCACGGGCGACTGGCAGGCACTCGACCGCGTCGCGCAGGCCAGCCAGCAGGCGCTGGACCTCGCCGGCATCGCGCCGTTCATGGGCAGCAATGCCTGGGCCGTGTCGGGTAGCCGCACCGGCAGTGGCAAACCGCTGCTGGCCGGTGACCCGCACATTGGCTACGCAGCACCAGCCGTCTGGTACGAAGCCCATCTGTCGGCGCCGGGCTTCGAACTGTACGGCCACCACATGGCACTGGTGCCGCTGGCCCTGCTCGGGCACAACCAGCGCTTTGGCTGGAGCATGACCATGTTCCAGAACGACGACATGGACCTGGTGGTCGAAAAAACCAATCCCGCCAACAGCAACCAGGTGTGGCACCAGGGCAAATGGGTCGACCTGCAGGTGCGCGAGGACCGCATCATGGTCAAGGGAGAAGCGCCGGTCACGCTGAAGTTGCGCCGCTCGCCGCATGGCCCGGTCATCACCGACGCCTTTCCCGACAACTTCGGCCGCACCTCGACCGTCGCCCTGTGGTGGGCGTTTCTGGAAACCGGGAATCCGATCCTGGACGCCTTCTACCAGCTCAACCGCGCCGACACGCTGGACAAGGCACGCGCCGCCGCCAGCCTGATCCACGCACCCGGTGTGAACGTGGTGTGGGCCAATGCCACGGGCGACATTGGCTGGTGGGCCGCCGCCAAGTTGGTCCGGCGCCCGGCGGGTGTGAACCCGACCTTCCTGCTCGACGGCGCAACGGGCGAGGCCGAAAAGCCCGGCTTTCACCCGTTTACCGCCAACCCGCAGGAGGAGAACCCGAACCGTGGCTACGTGTTGTCAGCCAACCACCAGCCGCTGGTGGCCAGCGGCATAGAAATTCCGGGTTATTACCATTTGCCGGACCGGGTGCAGCAAATCAACTCCCGTCTGGGCAACGGCCAGCAGCGCTGGGACACGCGCAACAGCCAGGCACTGCAACTCGACGACCAGACTGCATACGGGCCGCGCATCCTGAAGGACCTGGTGCCGGTGCTGCGCGGGGTGGTCAGCGACGCGGCCGAACGCGCCCTGCTTGATCGGCTTGCGGCGTGGGACGGACGCCATCGCGTTGACAGCGTCGCCGCGACCCTGTTCAACCAGTTGCTCTACAGCGTGGCAAGGGAGGCAATGGCCGACGACATGGGAACGCTGCAGTTCCAGAACCTGCTCGGTAGCCGCACGCTGGATATCGCCTTGCCGCGCCTGGTGGCCGATGCCAGTTCGCCCTGGTGGGACAAACGCGATACACCCACGTTGGAAACGAGAGCCGACACGCTGCAACAGGCCTGGCAAGCGGCGCTGGCGCATTTGCGCGCCACATTCGGGAGCGACACCAGCCAATGGACCTGGGGGCGCGCCCACACCCTGGCCCATCGCCACGCACTGGGCATGCAAAAACCACTGGACAGGATATTCAACATCGGCCCGTTCGCGGCCCCCGGCGGGCGCGAGATACCGAACGCGCTGGGCCAGAGCATCGGCCCGGCTCCGTGGGCAGTGGCTTACGGGCCCTCGACACGGCGCCTGATCGACTTTGCCGATGCCAGCCAGTCGCTGGGCATCAATCCGATCGGGCAAAGTGGCGTCTGGTTTGATGCACACTACAAGGACCAGGCCGAGCG
>JAJAZK010000467.1 GCA_026785765.1 Rhodoferax sp.
GATCTCACCAGTGACGTCATTTTTGGTGATCCACATTTCGGCGACATCCACGCGAAACGCCTTGGGCAGGCGCTCGGCCTGGCTGTTTCCGGTAGTAAAAACTTTGGCAGTGGCTAACATGGCAGGCTCCAAAAGTAGATACAAAAACGTATCTACTTTATCGCGGGCCAGGTCACCAGCTCAAAGTCGTTGTGGTTCTTTACCGTTTTGGTGCTGTCCATCAGTTTGCCGCTCCGCCCGCCAAGCGGGACGACTCATGGTGATGGACCACCAAGGTTTGAGTTGGCCTGACTTTCGTCACGGCCCCGGCCGGTCTCCGCCCGCATGCCGCGACACGGCCACCTCTTCACCGAGCAACCCGCGCGGGCGCAGCACCAGCGTCAGCGCGATCAGCACACCGATGAGGACCACCTGCAAGGCG
This sequence comes from Rhodoferax sp., assembly GCA_026785765.1. Classification (GTDB taxonomy): domain Bacteria; phylum Pseudomonadota; class Gammaproteobacteria; order Burkholderiales; family Burkholderiaceae_C; genus CAISIP01. The sequence continues at coordinate 422 of JAJAZK010000467.1, forward strand.
GCGGCGCGCGCCTGTTCGGCCTGTGGTATCCAGCCGCGCAGCAGACTGCCGGCACCGGCCCAGAAGGTCCAGACGATGAAGGCACCCAGCACCGCGCCGCGGTTGTTGCCCGAGCCGCCGACGATCAACATGGCCCAAAGCTGGAACGTCAGGATTGGCAAGAAGTCCTCGGGCGCGATGTAGCCGACGAAATGTGCGTAAACCGCGCCCCCCAGGCCCATCAGCATGCTGCCGATCACAAAACTCTGCAGCCGGAACAGGGCCGGGCGTTTGCCCAGGGATGCGGCGGCGTATTCGTCTTCGCGGATCGCGCGCAAGACCCGGCCCCACGGGCTGCGCACCAGCTTTTCCAGCGCCACGTAAACCAGGCCCAGGACCAGTAGCGCCAGCGCAAGGTAGGCCAGCGTCCAGGGCAACCCGGTGCCGAGCCAGCCCTGCATCGGCCTGGGAATGAACTGCACACCAAACGGCCCGCCCGTCAATGCGGTCGCATTGTTGGCCACCAGTTGTATCGTCACTGCGATGCCAAAGGTGGTGATGGCCAGGTAATCCTGGCGCAGACGCAGCGCCACCACCCCGACCAACAGTCCGGCGACGCCACTGACGCCCATCGCGGCCAGCCAGCCGACGGCCACCGGCCAGCCAAATCCGCCCCAGCGCCCGGCCACTTCGGGCGTCGTCAGCAGGGCCGAGCTGTAAGCGCCCAGCGCCACGAATCCGGCCACTCCCACATTGAACAAGCCGGTAAAGCCCCATTGGAGGTTCAGGCCGAGCGCGATGATGGCAAAGGTGGTGGCAAAGACCATAAAGAAACTGCCATAGGACAACCAGCCAATAAGGAAGTCGGGCATCAACTCTTCTCCCCGAACAGGCCGTTTGGTCGCACCAGCAGGATCAGTATCAGCACCACGAAAGCCGCCGCCGCGCGGTATTCGGCGCCCACAATCGACACCGAGGCGCTTTCTGCCAGACCCACAATAAAACCGCCCAGCACGGCTCCCCACACAGAGCCGATGCCACCCAGGATGACGGCGGCAAACAGTGGCAGCAGCAAGTCCTCGCCCATGGTCGGGCGCAGCTGCACGGTGATGCCGGCAAAAACGCCGGCCACGGCGGCCAGCATGCCGCCAATGATCCAGGTAGCGCGCAGCACCCGCTCCGGGTCGATGCCGGCCACCCGTGCCAGATTCGGGTTGATGGCGGTGGCGCGCATGGAACGCCCCAGTGTGCTGTGGCGCAGGAACAGGTGCAGGCCGGTCACGGTGACCAGGGTCAGCGCCAGCACGAACAGCTGGTCGGGCGTGGCGCGCAGCCCGCCCCAGACACTGCGCGGAAGGAAGGGAATGGCGATCTGCAGGTTTTGCGAGTAGTACTGGGGCACACCACCTTGCCAGAACAGCAGCAGATTGCGCAGCGCCAGCGCCGATCCGAAACTGGCGATGACCAGGGTGATGGCGCCTTGCCGGCGCAGCCGCTTGAACAGCACGGTGTCCAGCAACAGCGCCAGCAATGCCGCGAGTCCGGCTGCGAGCACCAGCGCACCGAGCAACGCCCAGCCGAACGAGAACGGTCCCAGAGGCGCTGCCGCGCCTGGCCCGATGGCGCTGAAGGTGGCGAGCGCGGTCAGCGCGAAGTAACCGCCCCAACCGAGCAATTCACCATGGCTGAAATTGGAGAAACGCACGATCGACAGGGTCAGGCTCAGGCCGATGGCGCCCAGCGAAATCACCGAACCAATGATCAGTCCGTCGGCAATGATCTGCAGCATCAGTGCGCCTCCTTGCGGGTTTGCTGGCCGGTATGCCGGCCCAGGTAGAGGGCGGCGATGCGTTCGTCGCCGAGCAACTCTGCACTGCTGGCGACGATGCGCTCGCAGCCCTCCACCAGCACGGCGGCGCGGTCGGCCAGCGCCAGTGCTGCTTTCACGTTCTGCTCGACCAGCAGCACCGTGACGCCGCTGGCCCGCACTTCGCGCAGTTTGTCGAATACCTGTGCCACCAGCTTCGGGCTCAGCCCGGCCGAGGGTTCGTCCAGCACCAACAGGCGTGGCCGCGTGATGAGCGCGCGCGCCACCGCCAGCATCTGGCGCTGCCCGCCCGAGAGTTGCCCGGCGCGCAGGGCACGCTGGCGCGCCAGGTCCGGAAACATGGCGTACACCGGGTCGAGGCGTTCGCGGCGGTCTGCCTTGACCAGCGCCGCCGCCAGTTCCAGGTTCTCGGCGATGCTCAGGTTGACGAACACGTTCTCGGTCTGGGGCACAAACGCCAGCCCTTCGAACACCATGCGGTGCGCCGCAACACGGGTAATGTCGCGGCCGAACAGCAGCACGCGGCCGCCGCTGACTGGAACCAGGCCCACCACCGCCTTCACCAGGGTGGACTTGCCAGCGCCATTCGGGCCGAGGATGGCCATGATCTCTCCAGTCTGAACCTGCAAGGACGCACCACGCACGATCGGCAGCCCGGGTTCGTAGCCGGCTTCCAGCGATTCAACGTCCAGTGCGGCAGCGCTCGGTGCAGTCACAGGAGTACTCCGCCTGACGGCTGCGGTAGCGAGCCCCTTGTGAGCGGCCCGGCGGCGCCCACAGGAATACCTTCGCCTTGCAGGCTGCGGTGCGAGCGCCTTGGGAGCGTCTCGGC
>JAJAZK010000468.1 GCA_026785765.1 Rhodoferax sp.
CGGCGACGACAGCCATGTGTCGTCGAGTCCAAGTTCAGCCGCCAGCGCCGGGTTGGTGCCCACCCAGTACGGCTGGGGCAGGGCGGTTGGCGTAAGCCGGGTGAAAAAAGTCGGGTCCAGACGGGCGAAGCGGTTGTTCCAGCGCAGAGGCTTGAGTACCTCGGCCCCGCCCGGCGCGGTTGGCCGTGGCGCGTAGTCCAGGGCGGAGGAAACATTGGTGTCCATTGCCGTAATTGTCCCGCACTTGACCATCCTTGCCGCACTGAGGGCATTTACGGGGGTCTGGGCCCCCTGGCATGCGCAATACTCGTAGTTTGGCGGTCCAGCGCTGGCGCCGTTCCCACCAGCCGTTCCCACCAGCCATTCTCACCATTTTCGTCCACAGGAGTCTGCCCATGCTCGGCTTGATGCAAAACCAACCGCTGCTCATCTCGTCACTGATCGATTTCGCCGAGCGCCACCATCCGGAGGGCGAGATCGTCTCGCGCCGAATCGAAGGCGACATTCATCGCTGTTCCTACAAGGACATCGCCCGGCGTTCGCGCCAGGTGGCAAACGCCATGGAAGCACTGAAACTGGCGTTCGGTGACCGTGTCGCAACGCTGGCCTGGAATGGCTACCGGCATCTGGAGTTGTACTTCGGCGTGAGCGGCACCGGCCGCGTCCTGCACACCCTGAACCCGCGCTTGCACCCGGACCAGATCGCCTGGATTGCCAATCATGCCGAGGATCAGGTGCTGTTCTTCGACATGACCTTTCTGCCCATCGTCAAGGCCATGCAGGGCAAGGCTACCAGCATCCGCCACTACGTCGCCTTGTGTGACGCCGACAAGTTGCCCGCGGACAGCGGCATTGCCGGGCTGCAAAGCTACGAGGCCCTGTTGGCCCGGCAGCCCGACACATTTGTCTGGCCAGAGTTTGATGAGAACACTGCGTCGAGCATGTGTTACACGAGCGGCACGACAGGCGACCCAAAGGCAGTGTTGTTCAGCCACCGCTCGACCATCCTGCATGCGTTTGCCGGTGGCTTGCCCGACGCGCTGAACATGAGTGCGCGCGACTCGGTGTTGCCGGTGGTGCCGATGTTCCATGCGAATGCCTGGAGCCTGCCTTATTCGGCAGCCATGACCGGCGCCAAGATGGTGTTTCCCGGCGCCGCACTGGACGGCAAGTCGGTCTATGAACTGATCGAGTCGGAGAAGGTCACCTTTGCTGCAGGTGTGCCGACCGTGTGGCAGATGATGCTGGGCCATGTGCAAGCGGGTGGTCTGCGTTTTTCCACGCTCAAGCGCACCGTTATCGGTGGCTCTGCCTGCCCGCCGGCAATGATCAGCGCCTTTAACGATGACTACGGCGTGGAAGTGCTGCACGCCTGGGGTATGACCGAAATGTCGCCCCTTGGAACGGTAAACACACTCAAGAACAAGCACCTGAACATGGCGCCAGCGGACAAATTGAAGGTGCGGGTCAAACAAGGGCGTGGCGTTTACGGCGTTGACATGAAGATCGTCGATCCCGGCGGTAAGGAACTACCTTGGGATGGCAAGGTTTTTGGCGACCTGCATGTCAAAGGTCCGTGGGTGATTCGTGACTACTTCAAGTCCGACGCCGGGTCGCCGCTGGTGGATGGCTGGTTCCCCACCGGCGACGTGGCCACCATCGACCCGGACGGCTACATGCAGATCACCGACCGCAGCAAGGACGTCATCAAGTCGGGTGGCGAGTGGATCAGTTCCATCGACGTGGAGAATATCGCCATGTCACATCCGGCGGTGGCGATGGCGGCCTGTATTGGTATGGCACACCCGAAATGGGACGAGCGGCCGATCATCGCCGTAGTCAGGAAACCCGCTGCGACCGTCTCGCGAGAAGACTTGTTGTCCTTCTACACCGGCAAGCTCGCCAAGTGGCAGGTACCCGACGACGTGGTGTTCCTGGACGCGATACCGCTGGGCGGCACCGGAAAAATGCAGAAAACCAAATTGCGCGAGATGCTCAAGGATTACCGGCTGCCGGACCTGTGACGCGCCCTGTTGTGCGACGCCACCGTCGCGGCTTTGGTTAGGGCAATCCCTGTGGGCAATTTGCGGCAAACCCTGTACGCTTAAATGGTCCATTTTCGATTTCAAACCCCAGGAGACAAGTGATGAAGTTCGTGTTGCATAGTGTGGCTGCGTTGGCGATTGCGGCCTGCGCCGGCTCGGCGATTGCCCAGAAGGGCGAGACCGTGAAGATGGTGCGAATTGACGCGTTGACCGGGTTGCTTGGGCCGAGCGGCATCAACCAGCAAAAAACCTACCAGTTCCTGGCCGACAAGTTCAGCGGCGCGGGTAACCCGGCGGGTGTCAAGTTCGAGATGAGTTTCATCGACAACAAGCTGAGCCCGACCGAAAGCCTGAATGCCTTGAAGGCGTCGATCGACGGCGGCGTGCGCTACATCATCCAGGGCAATGGTTCATCGGTCGCCCTGGCGCTGTCGGATGCGGTGACCAAACACAACGAGCGCAACCCCGGCAAGGAGGTGATCTACCTCAACGATTCCGCCGTGGACCCGGACCTGACCAACAGCAAATGCAGTTACTGGCACTTCCGTTTTGATGCCGACACTTCGATGAAAATGGAGGCCATGTCCAGCTTCATGGCGGAGCAGAAGGACATCAAGAAGGTCTACATCCTGGGCCAGAACTATTCGCACGGCGTACAGGTTGCCAGGTACACCAAGGAGACCCTGGCGCGCAGACGCCCCGATATCCAGATTGTGGGCGAAGACCTGCACCCACTGGCCCAGGTGCGCGACTTTGCTCCGTACATTGCCAAGATCAAGGCCTCCGGCGCGGACACCCTGGTGACCGGAAACTGGAGCTCCGACCTGTCGCTGCTGGTCAAGGCGGCCAACGAAGGCGGCTACACCGGCAAGATATTCACCTATTACACCGCCGCCACCGGCACGCCGACTGCACTGGGCACGAACGGCGCGGGTCGGGTGTTCCAGATCGCAGGCGGCCACTACAACATGGGTGGCCAGATGGAAAAGTGGGCGAAGGAGTTCAAGGCCAAGTACAACGACGACCTTATCAGTGTGCAGTTCGCGCATCTCTTCACCACCGTCGGTGCCGCAATGGCCAAGGCAAAATCGACCGACCCGGTGAAGGTGGCGGCAGCCTTGTCGGGCATCGATGTCAAAAGCTTCAACGGCGAAATTCAGATGCGCAAGTCCGATCACCAGTTGCAGCAACCGCTGTACATGACGGTTTGGCAAAAAGCCGACGCCAAGTTCCCATACAGCCCGGAAAACACTGGCATGACCCTGGCGTTGGTCAAGGAGTACCCAAACTACGTTTCCAGCACGCCCACCAGCTGCCAGATGAAACGTCCGTGACCGCCTGCTGAATTGCAGCAAGGGCCCGAGCCGCGGCTTGCGGTCGGGCCCTTTCGTTTTTTTGCCGCCGAGGAAGGTCCGGGCCCATGGAGTTTTTCATTATTTCGACGCTCAACGGGCTCAGTTATGGCCTGTTGTTGTTCATGCTGAGTTCGGGCTTGACCCTGATCTTCAGCATGATGGGTGTATTGAACTTTGCGCACGCCAGCTTTTACATGTTGGGTGCCTACGTCGGTTACAGCGTGTCGCAGATCGTGGGCTTCTGGCCCGCGTTGCTGATCGCCCCACTGGTGGTAGGTGCGATGGGCGCTGCGTTCGAGCGCGTCTGTCTGCGCAAGGTGCACAAGTTCGGCCACGTGCCCGAGTTGCTGGTCACCTTTGGTTTGTCCTACGTGATATTTGAACTGGTGCAATTGGTCTGGGGTCGGCTGGCAGTGCAGTTCCAGCCGCCGGAGGTATTGCGTGGCCCGGCCTTTACCCTGATCAACCACTCTGTAACTGGCCTGAACCTTTTGTGGGGCGCGGCGCCGGCGGAACTGTGCAAATCGGCCGACGCGGCGGTGCGGGTGGTCTGTTCGCCATTCCCGGCCACGCGCGGCTTCATGATGCTGGTGGCACTGGTTATGCTGATGTCGGTCTGGTTGCTGCTGACGCGCACCCGCATCGGCCTGGTGATCCAGGCCGCGCTGACACACCCGGAGATGGTGGAGTCCCTCGGCCACAACGTGCCGCGTGTGTTCATGCTGGTTTTTGGCGCTGGCACGGCGCTGGCAGGCCTGGCTGGCGTGATCGGCGGCAGCACCTTTCTTACCGAGCCCTCGATGGCCGCCACCCTGGGATCCATCATCTTCGTGGTGGTGGTGGTGGGCGGAATGGGCTCCTTGTCGGGCGCCTTCCTGGCCTCCTTGCTGATCGGGCTGATCCAGACCTTTGCCATCGCCTTTGATGTTTCGCTCGGCAGTCTGGCCACACAACTCGGCCTGACGCTTGGCGCTGCAGCGGCAGGAAACACGCTTTTCAAGATGACCCTGTCGCAGGTGGCGCCGATCCTGCCCTACCTGTTCCTGGTCCTGATCCTGATCTTCCGGCCGCGCGGCCTGTTGGGTAAACGCGAGGGGTAAGCCATGGTCACCAAACCTCTTGGCACATCCTTCAACCTTGGACGCTGGTTGACCTGGAGCCTGTTTGCGCTGCTGCTGTTGCTATCCCCGCTGCTGTTCGACAGCGGGCTCGGACTCACCGTCCTGTCGCAAATGGGCATCGCCATCATAGCCTGCCTGTCCTACAACATGTTGCTGGGTCAGGGTGGCATGCTGAGTTTCGGGCATGCGGTGTACACCGGGCTGGGGTCGTTCATGGCGATTCACGCGCTAAACCTGGCCAGCAGCGGCGGGGCACCGATTCCGGTGTCCCTGGTTCCCCTGGTGGGTGGTTTCGCCGGCATGGGTTTCGCGCTATTGCTGGGGTACGTCACCACGCGCAAATCCGGCACCACCTTTGCCATGATCACCCTGGGAATGGCGGAACTGGTGTTTGCCATGTCGCTCATGGTGCCGGAGTTCTTTGGCGGAGAAGGCGGGGTGTCCGGCAACCGGGTCGTCGGCAAGCCTTTCCTGGGAATCAGCTTTGGCCCGGCAATTCAAGTCTATTACCTGATCGCCATCTACACCTTCCTGGCGGTGGCGGCAATGTTTGCCTTCACCGGGACGCCGCTCGGACGCATGCTCAATGCCGTGCGCGACAACCCGGAGCGCGTCGAGTTTGTCGGTTATGACACGCAACGGGTGCGCTATTACGCCTTCATCATCGCCGGCTTCTTCGCCGGCATCGCCGGAGGGCTCGGCGCACTGGCGTTCGAGATCGTCACCGCCGAGGTGGTGGGAGCGGCACGCTCGGGCGCCTACTTGCTGTTTACCTTTCTGGGCGGCGCCACATTTTTCTTTGGCCCCATCATCGGTGCGGTGCTGATGGTGCTGGCGTTTGTGCTGTTGAGCGAAATCACCAAAGCCTGGCTGCTGTACCTCGGGCTTGTCTTTCTGTTCATGGTCATGTACGCCCCGGGCGGCATTGCCAGTCTGATCATGATGAACCTGCGGGTGGCGCTTTTTGGCAAGCTCAAGCAACTTCTTGGCGCTTATGCAGGCATGGGCGTGACGCTCGTAATGGCGCTGTTCGGGGCCGCATCGATGATCGAGATGGTGTATCACCTGCAACTCAGCGCCACCCTGGGCAGTACCCTGGTTTTCCTGGGGCTGCCATTGGACTCCAAAGGCCTGGGCAGCTGGCTCGGATCGGCGCTGCTGATGTTTGTGGGGCTGGTTTTGTTCGAGCTGGTGCGACGTCGTTTTGCGCGGCGCTGGAACGCGATCCAGGAAGGCATCGAACTGGAGATGCGGCGTAGGGAGGCAGCGCAATGACCACATCCCACAGCGGCCCGGCGCTTGAGCTGAGGGACCTGCGCAAGAGTTTTGGCAAGACCGAAATCATTCGTGGCATTAACCTTAGCGTTAACGCCGGGGAACGTATTGGTGTGATTGGCCCGAACGGGGCTGGAAAGTCGACTCTGTTCAACCTGATCAGCGGGCGTTTTGCCCCGACGGCAGGGCAAGTCATGCTCAATGGACAGCGTATTGACGGCAAACGTCCGTTCGAGATCAATCGGCTGGGTCTGTCGCGCAGTTTTCAGATCACGAATATCTTTCCCAAGCTCAGTGTGTTCGAGAACCTGCGCTGCGGGGTCCTCTGGAGCCTTGGCTACAAGTACACCTTTCTCAAGTTTCTTGTTGGCCTGGACGATGCGAACCAGCGTGCAAACGAGCTGATGGTCCAGATCGGTCTGCAAAGAAAACACGCCGTGCTGGCGATGAACCTGACCTACGCCGAGCAGCGCGCGCTGGAGATTGGCATCACCATCGCGGGTGGCGCCAACGTGATTTTGCTGGACGAACCGACTGCCGGCATGAGCCGAAGCGAGACCAGCCGCTTCATCGAGCTCATCAAGGAAGTCACCACCGGCAAGACACTGCTCACGGTGGAGCACGACATGGGGGTGGTGTTTGGCCTCGCCGACAAGATCGCCGTAGTGGTGTACGGCGAGGTGCTGGCTTTTGACACGCCCGACCTGGTGCGCGCCAATGCGCGGGTGCAGGAGGCCTACCTCGGCACACCGGTCGCTGAAGGCCAGGCAGGAGGACATTGAGCATGCTGAAAATCCAGGACTTGCAGGCCTTTTACGGCAAGAGCCATGTGTTGCACGGAGTCAGCTTTGCGGTCGGCGCCGGCGAAATTGTGGCGCTGCTCGGGCGCAACGGCTCGGGCCGCTCCACCACTGCCAAGGCGATCATGGGTCTGGTCGAGTGGACTGGCAACATGGAGTGGAAGGGCCAGTCGCTGAGCGGCAAGAAGGCGTTTGAAGTCGCGCACCTGGGGCTCGGTTATGTGCCGGAAAGCCGCGATATCTTTCCCGCGCTCACCGTGCACCAGAACCTGTTGCTAGGCCAGAAGAAAGGCGGCGCGAAGGCGGGGGAGGGCAGTCGCTGGTCTTTTGACGACATGTACCGGATGTTCCCGCGCCTGAAGGAGCGCCAGCACACCGAGGCCGGGGTTCTGTCCGGGGGTGAACAACAGATGCTGACCCTGTGCCGCACGCTGATGGGGGACCCGGACCTCATCATCATCGACGAGCCGACCGAAGGCCTGGCGCCGAAGATCGTCGGTCTGGTCGGCGAGTACCTCCAGACCCTCAAGCAGCGCGGTGTGTCGGTGCTGCTGATCGAACAAAAGCTGACCATTGCCATGGTAATTTCCGACCGGGCTCTGGTGATGGGCCACGGAGGCATCGTGTTTGAAGGGACGCCGGACCAACTGCGCGCCGACGCCCAGATCCGCAAGGAGTGGCTGGAGGTCTAGCGTCCTGAGCCAGCCCTGGCGGTCTGTTCGGCGCCAGTGGTCGCCTGGCTGTCCCACGAGGGACATGGGCCAAGCGTGCTGGCAGGGGTAGCGCCTACAATTTTGATCCCAACGGCGAGGCCCGGTTACTGTCGGCTGTCGAGCGCCGTTTTCATAAGGAAATTGACATGAGCGCAGATTACCAAGTGCATGGGGATGTGGCCGTGATCAGCCTGAACAATCCGCCCGTGAATGGCTTGGGTCTGACGACCCGCGTCGGCATCACCGACGGCTTGGCGAAGGCCAACGCGGATGCAGCCGTCAAGGCGATCATCATCACCGGCACCGGCAAGGCCTTTTCCGGTGGCGCCGACATCAAGGAGTTTGGGTCGCCCAAGGCGATGCAGGAACCGAACCTGCTCAGCGTGATTCTGGCCATCGAGAACAGTTCCAAGCCGGTGGTGGCTGCCATGCATTCGGTGGTCATGGGTGGCGGGCTCGAGCTTGCGCTGGGCTGCCATTACCGGATCGCGGCACCTGGCTGCAGCGTTGCCTTGCCCGAAGTCAAGCTTGGGCTGCTCCCGGGTGCTGGCGGCACGCAGCGGCTGCCGCGCGTGCTGGGCGTAGAAGTCGCCCTCAACATGATCGTCAGCGGCGAGCCGATCAAAAGCGAGATGCTGGCCATGTTGCCGGGCCAGAAGTTGTTTGACAGGATGGCGGCGTCGGCCGAGTCACTGGCGGGCGAAGCACTGGCGTACGCGCGCTCCGTGGCAGCTGCGCGACCGTTGCCGCTGGTGCGCAATCTTCCGTGCAAACACCCGCTGGGTGACGCCTACTTCCAGTTCACGCGCAACATGGTGGGCGCGATGGCGAAGAACTTCCCGGCGCCGCTCAAATGTATTGCGGCGGTGGAAGCCGCCACCAGGATGAAGTTCGACGAAGGCATGCTTGCCGAGCGCGACCTGTTCATCAACCTGATGTGGACGCCAGAGTCGCGGGCTCTGCGCCACCTGTTCATGGCAGAACGCGCAACGTCCAAGATTGCCGACGTTCCTGCAGACACGGCGCAGCGCAGCATCGGGTCGCTGGCGGTGATCGGGGCCGGAACCATGGGTGGCGGCATCGCGATGAATTTCCTGAACGCCGGCATCCCGGTGAAGATGCTGGAGATGAAGCAGGAGGCGCTGGACCGCGGCATCGCCACCATCCGCAAGAACTACGAATCCCAGGTCAACCGCGGCAAACTCAAGCAGGACAAGTACGAGCAGCGTATGGCCCTGCTCAGCACCACCCTGGACTATGCCGACCTCAAGGATGCCGACATGGTGATCGAGGCGGTGTTCGAGGAGATGGGTGTGAAGGAAACAGTTTTCAAGAAGCTTGACGCGGTGATGAAGCCCGGTGCCATCCTGGCCAGCAACACCTCGACGCTGGACATGAACCGCATCGCCAGTTTCACGGCGCGTCCGCAAGATGTGATCGGCACCCACTTTTTCAGCCCGGCCAACGTGATGCGCCTGCTCGAAGTGGTCCGGGCGGAGAAAACTGGCAAGGACGTGCTCGCCACGGTGATGGCGCTGGGCAAGAAGATCAAGAAGACTACCGTCGTGTCGGGCGTCTGCGACGGCTTTATCGGCAACCGCATGATCGAGCAGTACAGCCGCCAGGCGGGGTTCCTGCTCAATGAAGGCTGCACACCGGCCCAGGTCGACAAGGCAGTGGAGAAGTTCGGTTTCGCGATGGGCCCGTTTCGGATGGGGGACCTGGCCGGGAACGACATCGGTTGGGCCATCCGCAAGCGCCGCGCGGTGGAGCGCGCCAACCTGAAGTACAGCAAGACCGCCGATCTGTTGTGTGAACTCGGGCGCTTTGGCCAGAAGACGAATGCCGGCTGGTACGACTACGTCCCTGGCAAGCGGGATGCAATCCCGTCGGAGCTGGTGCTGAAGATGATCGCAGCGCACCGCGAGTCGCTGGGCATCACGCCTCGCAAGGTGCCGGATGACGAGATCGTGCAGCGGCTGGTGTTTGCCCTGGTCAACGAGGGTGCCCATATTCTGGAGGACGGCATCGCCGCCAAGGCCAGCGACATCGACATGGTCTACATCACGGGCTACGGGTTCCCGGTGTTCCGGGGCGGCCCGATGCACTATGCCGACCAGTTCGGCCTATTTAACGTGTTGCAGGCGATGAACCGGTTTGCTGCGAACCCGCTGGATGACGCCGAGTTCTGGAAACCGGCGCCGCTGATCACGCGGCTGGCGGCCGAAGGCAAGAGCTTTAGCTGAACTACCGGAAAGCCTGGAGCGGCTGGCTAACCATGATCAAGCGACTGTTGCTGGGATTGCTGGCGGTGTTGCTCGTGTTGGCCGTGCTTGTTGCCGTCAATACGTTGCGCCAGGGGTCGCGCCAGATCGAGGTGCCTGCGCTGGCGCCGCTGGCTTTTGACAAGGACGTCGCCGCCCAGCACCTGTCCGAAGCCATTCGCGCTCGCACCGTGTCGTCACGCGAAGACGCTGCGTTGAATGCAGACCAGTTCGTGCAGTTGCACGCCATGCTACAGGCGCGGTATCCGAAGGCACACGCCGTACTGAAGCGCGAGGTCGTGGGGGGCCTGAGCCTGCTCTACACCTGGCAGGGCAGCGACCCGAAAGCCCAGCCGATCATGCTGATGGCGCACCAGGACGTGGTGCCGATCGCACCCGGTACCGGGAAGGACTGGACGGTAGACCCGTTCGCCGGCACCGTGAGAGACGGCTTTGTGTGGGGTCGCGGCAGCTGGGACAACAAGGGCAACCTGATCGCACAGATGGAGGCGTTCGAGCTGCTGGCGGCCGCTGGGTTCAAGCCGCAACGCACCATCTATCTGGTGGCGGGGGCGGACGAAGAGGTGGCCGGCTTGCGCGGGGCCAAGCAGATTGCCGCCTTGCTCAAGGATCGCGGTGTGCGCCTGGAGTTTGTCATCGATGAGGGCATGGTGATCGCCGAGGGCATCCTGCCGGGAGTGGCCAAGCCAGTAGCGATTATCGGAGTGGCGGAGAAGGGTTACGTCTCGGTGGTGCTGCGCCTGTCCGGCAAACCGGGTCACTCTTCGATGCCGCCAGCCAAGGGCGGCAGCGCGATCGCCATGATGAGCGCGGCGCTCAAACGCATTGACGATGAGCAGTTGCCCGCCGCCATTCGTGGCGTGGCGGGTGAGATGTTTGGCACACTGGCGCCTGAAATGACCGGCTTTTCCCGGGTCGCGTTGTCCAACCTGTGGCTGTTCGGGCCGCTGGTGCAGAAACAGCTGGAAGCCGCTCCCAGCACCAATGCGATGCTGCGTACCACTACCGCACTGACCATGGCCAACGCGGGCAACAAGGACAACGTACTGCCCGGCCAGGCCGAGGCTACTGTCAACTTCCGCTTGTTGCCGGGCGATACGATTGCCACGGTGCTGGAGCGCGTCAAGGGACAGGTGAAACAGGCCACCGGAAGCGACAGCTTCGAGCTGTATGCCTTGCCCGGCGGCAATGAGGCGACCGGCATCAGTTCCACCGCCTCTGCGCCATACCGTTTGCTCAACACGACGGTGCGCGAGGTGTTTCCAGGCACACTCGTCACCCCTGGCCTGTATCTGGCCGGATCGGATTCCATCCATTTCGTGGCCTTGAGCGACAACGTTTTCCGCTTTTCACCGATCCGCGTCAAAACAGAAGACGTACCGCGTCTGCATGGCACCAACGAGCGCATCTCGGTTGACAACCTGGCCGAACTGATCCGCTTCTACCACCGCCTGATCTCTGTAGGTGCGCAGGCATCCTGAGCTCCATTTGCATCTGCCCTGTCCGAGGAACTTCCATGACCAATGCCGTAATTGTTTCCACTGCCCGCACCCCGCTTGCCAAAAGCTGGAAAGGCTCCTTCAACATGACCCATGGGGCCACGCTGGGTGGCCACGTGGTCGAGCACGCTATTCAGCGCGCCGGCATCGAGGCGGCCGAGGTCGACGACGTGATCATGGGCTGCGCCAATCCGGAGGGTGCGACCGGCGCCAACATTGCACGCCAGATCGCACTGCGCGCGGGTTGCCCGATCACCGTCTCGGGCATGACGATCAACCGCTTCTGCTCATCCGGCTTGCAGACCATCGCCACGGCCGCGCAACGCGTGATTGCCGGGGAGGGTGATGTCTACGTGGCAGGCGGCGTTGAAAGTATCTCCTGCGTGCAGCAGGAAATGAACAAACACATGCTGGCAGATCCCTGGCTGGCGAAGAACAAACCCGAGATTTACTGGAACATGCTGCAAACGGCGGAGAACGTCGCCAAGCGTTATGGAATCGGGCGCGATGCGATGGACGAATACGGCGCGGCAAGCCAGCAAAAGGCCACCGCCGCGCTGGCTGCAGGCCTGTTCGATGCGGAAATCGCGCCCATCACCGTCACCACCGGTGTGGTGGACAAGGTGATGGGAATGACGACCAGACAGGTGACCGTCGGCAAGGACGAAGGCATCCGTGAGGGCACTACCAAGGAAGGCATCAGCGGCATCAAGCCGGCCATGCCCGGTGGCCTGATCTCGGCCGGCAACGCCAGCCAGTTCTCGGACGGAGCCGGCGCGGTCGTGGTGATGAACGAGACGCTGGCGGAAAAAAGGGGACTGAAGCCGCTTGGGCGTTTCCTCGGTTTTGCTGTGGCCGGATGCGAACCGGATGAGATGGGCATCGGCCCTGTGTTCGCCATTCCCAAGGTGCTCAAGCGCCTGGGCCTGAACGTAAGTGACATTGACCTGTGGGAGCTGAACGAAGCGTTTGCCGTGCAAGTACTGTATTGCCGCGACAAGCTCGGCATCCCGGCGGATCGATTGAATGTGAACGGCGGCGCCATCGCCGTCGGCCACCCTTATGGGGTAAGCGGTCAGCGCCTGACCGGCCACGCTTTGATCGAAGGCAAACGGCGCGGCGCCAAACGTGTCGTTGTGACTATGTGTATAGGTGGCGGCATGGGCGCGGCCGGCGTGTTCGAAGTCCTGTGACACCTGCCAGCAGCACGGAGTGAGTGATGGGTTTTCGCTCCACGCTCGACTTTCTCCTGTACCAATGGCTCGATGCCGCGTCGCTGGTCGCACGCGCGCGCTTCGCGGATCATTCGCGCGAGACCTTCGACGCGGTGCTCGATACCTGTGAGCGTATCGCGCGCGAGAAATACGCGCCGTTCAACCGCCTCGTGGACACCCAGGAGCCGCGTATTGATGGCGAGAAGGTTGTCCTGCCGCAGGCCACCCACGATGCCCATGCGGCGTACGTGGCCTCTGGGATGCTGGGGGCGGCGCAGGATTATGCGATGGGCGGCATGCAGTTGCCCTACACCGTCAACGCCAGCGCCAACGCGTTTTTCGGTCTCGCCTCGATCAGCATCAGCAGCAACTTGCTGCCCACTGGCAATGCGAATTTGCTGCTGGTGCACGGCACGCCGGTGCAACAGGCGGTGTTCGCCGCCAACGAATTCTCCGGCCGCTGGGCCGGAACCATGTGCCTGAGTGAACCGCAGGCGGGTTCCAGCCTGTCGGACATCACGACCCGCGCCTTGCCAGACGGGGAGGGCGCCAGTGACGACCCGCTCGGGCCGCGCTACCGCCTCACCGGCAACAAGATGTGGATTTCGTCCGGTGACCACGAACTGACCGAAAACATTGTGCATCTGGTGCTGGCCAAGATACCGGGGGCCGACGGCAACCTGATCTCCGGTACCCGCGGCATCTCGCTCTTCATTGTGCCCAAGAAACTGGTCGATACCGACGGACGACTGACCGGGGAGCGCAACGATGTCGCGTTGGCCGGCTTGAATCACAAGCTCGGCTGGCGCGGCACCACCAACACGTTGCTCAATTTTGGCGAAGGCAAGTTCCCGGTGGCGGGCAAAGCTGGCGCCGTAGGTTACCTCGTGGGTCGGCCGCACGAAGGCTTGCGCTGCATGTTCCACATGATGAACGAGGCGCGCATCGGCATCGGCATGGCGGCCACCACGCTGGGACTCGCCGGTTACTACGCGTCGCTGGAGTACGCCCGCATCCGCCCGCAGGGCCGACTGGTCGGTATCGCCGGCAAGGATGCGTCAAGACCGCAGGTTCGTATCATCGAACACGCCGACGTGAAACGCATGCTGCTGGCCCAGAAGGCGTATTGCGAGGGCGCGCTGGCGCTGGAGTTGTTTTGTGCCCGTTTGGTCGATGAACAAAATACCGCCCACGCTGTCGCCGCCGATGAGGCCAGGTTGCTGCTGGAAGTGCTGACGCCGATTGCCAAGAGCTGGCCCAGCGAATGGTGTCTGGAGGCAAACTCGCTGGCGATCCAGGTCCATGGCGGTTACGGCTACACGCGCGACTTTCCGGTAGAGCAGTACTGGCGCGACAATCGCCTGAACATGATCCATGAAGGCACCCATGGCATTCAGGCAACCGACCTGCTGGGGCGCAAGGTGCTGATGGAGAACGGCCGCGCCCTGGAGTTGCTTGGGCAGCGCATGCGGGCGACACAACAACGTGCCGGGCGGCTGGCGCTATTGGCGTCCCATGGCCGGGATCTGGCGCTGGCCTGGGAGCAGGTATTGGTGTCCACCCGAGCCGGCTGGGCGACGGGGGACCCTGCACAGGCGCTGGCCAACGCCGTGCCCTATATGCAGGCATTCGGCCACGTTGTACTGGCCTGGATCTGGCTCGATGTATGCCACTGCGCTCTGGTTGCCGACCCGGGCGTGTCGGACAGCCGCACGCAGGGATGCCTGGGCGCGACGCGCTTTTTCTTCCACTACGAACTTCCAAAAACTGCGGCCTGGTTGCGCGTCGTCGAGACCCGAGACATGACCTGTGCCGACCTTCCCGAAGAGGCCTTCTGATGTCATTCTTCAAAAAATATAACGGCACTACGAACCGTCGCCTGGCTCGCCTGGAGACGCTGATCTGGGTGTTGATATACGGGGGCTTGTTGACGCTGCTGGTCGGGGCCTACATGTCCCGGCAGCAGGACGGCTCTGGCTTTGTCCTTGTCGTCGTCGGCGCCTTGGCCGCTGCCTGTGGCGTTGCGCTGGTGGTTGTGCGTTCGCGCCTGCACGAAGAGCATTGACCAGGGCCGACCCGGGCCTTTTATTCCATTGCCAGGAGATCGCATGACACCACGCACGGTACAACAAC
>JAJAZK010000469.1 GCA_026785765.1 Rhodoferax sp.
ATGCGGAACTGGCGCGCGCCGTCGCGGGTCCAGACGCCGGCGACCAGGCCAAACTGCGTCGCGTTCGCCAGTTCGACGGCATGGTCTTCGTCGCGAAAAGCCATCGCTGCCAGCACCGGGCCGAACACCTCCTGCTGCGCGATCCGGTGGTCGGCCGGTACGTCGCGCAACAGGGTTGGCGCCTGGTAAAAGCCGGTCTCGGGCGCCGCATCCACAATTTTTCCCTGCGCCACCATTGGAATGCCGGCCACTTGCGCATCACTCAGGAAGTCCCAGACGCGCTGTTGCTGCGACTGGCGGATCAGCGGCCCGAGGTCCAGGTCCATCGCCGCCGGTCCAACGCGCAGGCGGGTAAAAGCCTCGCCCAGGCGCTGCAGCAGGGGCTCATAAATCACCTCGTCCACCAGCAACCGTGACCCGGCAGAACAGGTCTGACCGGCGTTTTGCACAATTGCGTTCACGATGGCCGGGATTGCGACGTCCAGATCGGCGTCGGCGAACACGATTTGCGGCGACTTGCCGCCCAGTTCCAGCGTCACCGGACAGTGACGCCCGGCTGCTGCCTGCTGGATCAGGGTGCCGACCGACGGGCTGCCGGTAAAGCTGATGTGGTCGATGCCCGGGTGCCGTGCCAGGGCGTCGCCAACCTCATGCCCGTAGCCGGTGACGATATTGATGGCGCCGGCCGGAAACCCTGCCTCCGCGGCCAACTGCGCCACCCGCAGCAGCGACAGGCAAGCATCCTCCGCAGGTTTAACGACACATACATTGCCGGCCGCCAGTGCACCGCCGACGCTGCGCCCGAAGATCTGCATCGGGTAGTTCCAGGGGATGATGTGCCCGGTGACACCGTGCGGCTCGCGCCACGTCAGCACGCTGTAGCCGTCCAGGTACGGCAGCGTCTCGCCGTGCAGCTTGTCGCAAGCGCCAGCGTAGTATTCGAAATAACGCGCCAATGCGACCGCGTCGGCGCGCGCCTGTTTGGTCGGTTTGCCGCAATCGCGCTGCTCCAGCGCGGCCAGCTCGTCGGTGTGGGCGGTGATCTGCTGCGACAGGCGCATCAGCAAACGCCCGCGCTCGGCCGCGCTCAGGCGCTGCCAGACGCTGTCGCGGCACTGGCGCGCGGCTTGCACCGCGTCGTCGATGTCCTGCGCGTTGCTGCGCTGCAGTTCGTCAAAGGTGTCGCCGTGGGATGGGTCGATCACGGGAATCAGACGGCCAGAGCGCGACGGCAGTGCCGCATTGCCTATGTAGTTGAATTGCATGGGGCGATTTTCGTCGAAAGCGCAGGTCGCGCGCGAGATCAGAGAACGCCTTCGGCCCATGCAGCAAAGCCGTCAAGACTGGCCAGCAGGCGCTCGGCCTCATCGCGCGTTGTGCTTCGGGTACCGTAGTTGACCTCGTCCTTGCGGCCAAGCAGACGGCGGAAGAATCTTTCGTGGTTGTCTGGCAACGCACTTCCCAGCGCCTCGCGCAACAACACGGGTGCAGTCTGGTGGTCGCGCCGACTGATGGAACTCGCGGGCTTGCTTCAGGCGTCCGGCGCCTTCGCCATCGGCGGCCGCCCTGCTCGACGACTGCTTTGTCATGCGGCCACCCGTTGCGCGACCTGGCGTTTTGCGGCTTCCGGTGCCGGGCCTATTAGAACCCGGGCATCGCGCACGACACTTGACCACCAGGGATCGCCATCGGATAGCGCTGCCAGATCATGGTGCGTGAGTGCGGTCAACGAAATGTGTACCTGCTGCTGCGCCTCAAGCGGCACCAACTCTTCACGCAGCCGGTCAGCAACATCGTACGACGACACGAGCACCGCAACGTCAAGATCGCTGCGCGCCGTGTCCTCGCCACGCGCTACGCTCCCATAAAGCCATGCGGCTTCTATGCCGTCTTCGGGCTGGGCCAACTTCTCACGCATCTGGGCTAACAAGTGTTCCCAGCGCGTGCTTTCCTCCAGAAACAGGGCGCCAAGGGCAGCGGCGAACGAATGCGCCTGATTCAGCGTGTGGAGTTGAGCGCGGCCCGAGCCAAGAACCTGGACCAGTTGCTGCCGGGCGAGTGCGTCCAGAACCAGTCTGGCACCCTGAGGACTCAGCCCCGCCTGCCGCGCAATGTGGGGTGCAGACTGTGCTGACTGGTCATTAACAAGAGCGCGCAAGACGCGCACATTGCCCGCGCTACCGAGAATCGTGGTTAAGGGGAATCGGATGTGACTTTGGGCTTCGGACGGGGAAGGCATGAAATGATAATATGATTTTCCTTTTGGAAAGTCAAGTGTTTATAGAGAAATATGATATGCGTTAAAGTAACTGCGCGGGACGTCAACGCCAGTTTGGGCGCTATGCTCGTGCTTGGCGGCGGCACACGAATCGATCCGGAAACACCCCATGACCGACAACGCTGATGGCGACTACCTTGGTTACGACGTGTATGCCGATACCCTGTGGGCGCGGATTCAGCAGGCATTGAACACGGATGGCGACAGCGCCGCGCCTTTGGGCGACGACCCGCTCGTCGTGGGCATCTTCGGTGAATGGGGCGCGGGCAAATCCAAGCTCCTGTCCCTCATACGCGTGCGGGCCGACAAGCACCTCAAAGACCTGCAGGCCAATCGCAAGGCCGACGAAGGTTTTGGCCTGACGGTGCCGGTGTTCTTCCAGCCCTGGAAATACGAGCACGAACCGCATTTGCACGTGCCGCTGGTGATGCACATTACTGCGGCACTCAAAGACGCGCTGAAGGCGGAAATTGGCGTGGGCGTGGCATTGGTCGAGGCGGCAACCGAGGTGGCTACCGGGGTCAGCAAGATGTCAGTCGTCGCGGGCCAGGCGGCCAAGGTGGCGGCCAGCATTTACCCAACTTTGCAAAAGGTCGTTGGTGCTCTTAGCGTCTTTGGAGCCAGCATCACGCTGCCCGATGAACTTGGCGACTGGCTGGAAGATGCGGCTGATGCCACCGCCGCCATAGAAGACAAGCTGGACAAGCGCGAGGAGAAGAACAAGCAGGAGGCGCAGGAAAAGGCCAAGCGGCAGATTCAACACAGCAATGAGGGACTGTACTTTTACCGCATTAATGAATACCTGACCAAGCTCACGCGGCCCGGGAAAGATTTAAAGGTGAAGGATGACTTGCAGGCCGGCTTGGTCACTGCCAACACCCGCATCAACTTCGTCATCTTCATCGACGACCTCGATCGCTGCCTGCCCGAGAAGGCGGTCGAAGTGCTGGAGCTGATCAAGACGGTGTTCAACCTGGAGAGTTTTGCGTTTGTGCTGGCGCTGGACGAAGAGGTGGTGGAGCGCGGCATTGGCCACCGGTACATGGCCTACAACCTGGCTGGCAAGAAGCCCGAGATGCCGATCACCGGCTTTGAGTATCTGGAGAAGATTGTTCATTTGCCGTTCCGTTTGCCAGCGTTGACGCGGGCGCAGGCGCTGGACTACATGCGGCGCTACGAGGCGGGGCTGCTGGAGGAACGTGCCAAGGCTTTGCCAGAAGCGCAGCGTGCACCGTGGGTCGCTTCCCGCATCTGGTTGGCAGAGCGCGCCATGGCGCTGCCGGGCCGTCTTGGTCTGTCCGTTGTTGATGCCCCACTGGTCGCCGAGTCTGGCACATCCACCGAGGCAGGAGTCCAAGTTTCACGGATAGGCATGCGACCCGGTGCCGACGCAGCGCTCATCACCTGCCGGTTCAATCTGGCGCATCTGGTGGTCAACAGCTTTGGCGCCCATGTGCCGCGCAAGATGATCCGAATCATCGAGCTGTTGCACCAG
The DNA here is from genome assembly GCA_026785765.1 of Rhodoferax sp. Lineage (GTDB taxonomy): Bacteria > Pseudomonadota > Gammaproteobacteria > Burkholderiales > Burkholderiaceae_C > CAISIP01. The sequence continues at coordinate 3,774 of JAJAZK010000469.1, forward strand.
GTGCTGGAGATACTCGAAAAACGCGGGCGTCTGGCC
>JAJAZK010000470.1 GCA_026785765.1 Rhodoferax sp.
GGCACCTGAATGGTGGCCAGCCAGTCTGCAGTTGGAGACTTCGACGCCCCCAGCACCTGGCTGATGGCCATGGAACTGCGCGCGCCGTGGGAGTTTGGCGCTGTGTTGCCGGCCTGGTTTACTTTGCAAAGCGCGCCCAAGGGAGATGGCCACCCGGTAATCGTGTTTCCCGGTTTGGCAGCCAGCGACGCCTCAACGATGCCGTTGCGCAGCTACCTGTCCGGACGTGGCTATAAGGCCAGCGGATGGAAGCAGGGTTTCAACTTCGGGCCGCGGGCGGGCGTACTCAAGAACGCGAAATGGCAACTCGAAGAAGCCGCCGCCAGCAGCGGCAAGAAAGTAAGCCTGATTGGCTGGAGCCTGGGCGGAATCTATGCGCGCGAACTGGCCAAGGAAATGCCCGAACTGGTGCGCAGCGTGATCACCTTGGGGACGCCATTCTCAGGCTCGCCCAAAAGCACCAATGCCTGGCGCATCTACGAATTGACCAGCGGGCGCGATATCCGGCGCGAGACCAGCCAGTACGACCTGCCAACCGCGCCGGGTGCACCCACCACCTCGATTTTTTCGCGCACCGACGGCGTTGTTGCCTGGCAGGCCAGTGTGCAGGCACCGTGCAAACGCAATCCGCACACGGAGAACATTGAGGTACTGGCCAGCCACGTCGGACTCGGACTCAATCCCAGCACCTGGTGGGCAGTGGCAGACCGCTTGGCGCAACCTGAAGGCGCATGGAAGCGGTTTGTGCGCAAAGGGGGCCTGCACGGCGTGGTGTTCCCAGACCCGCATCGCTGAGCGCTCGGTGCTGAGACGCGTCACTTTGAGCAAGTTCCCAGGGCTCTACCTACCAGTTCCCTGTTGTGCTGCAACGCCATAGCAACCCAGTGCGCGAGCGTAGCGTCGCCGTCCAGGACCCCCACGTCAACGTAAACGTAGCCCGGACAATCCCGGCCCTTCATTACTACGGTCCGGCAGCCCCTCTCCTTCAACGCGACGCCGTGGTCGGCAGGCGCGATTCTGCACATGATTCGATCCTTGCGAGCCGACACGCAGAGCTTGCCTTCGACCATAAAACCGATGCTTCCAAACATTCGCTTCTCCGATACGTTCGGAACATGTTCAAACGCAGCTCTGGTGCGTTGCACAAGGTCGTCGGTATGTTTCATTTTGTTTGGATTCAGTGACGCGTGAGCGCGCCGATCAGACCGGAAGATAGCAAGATGAAGGTGGGGATGACCGTCAGGAGAAAGCCCGTCTGCCGCTTGGAAGGGTCTGCAAGATAAGAACGCCTGTAGACAAATCGACCAACCAGGTAGATCAGGCCGACAGCGGCAACAAGCAGGTTTGGCCAGTATTGCCCCGCGATGAATAATGCTGGCAAAAAGCCGACCAGTTGTTCCATAGTGTTCATCTGGACCCGGAAGGCACGTTCGAAGTGCTCATTGCCGTTCACGGCTGGCGCCTTGACGCCATATTTTGCTCTCGCTCGTCCAACCAGGATGCCAAACAAGAACAGCTGTAATACAGCAAGTATTGCAACGATGTGGATATAGTTCATAGGTCCTTCGAGTGGCCGATGTGTGCGGCTCGACCAATGAGTCAAGCAGGCTACAACGGCAGGACGCCGGGAGTCGGCTGGCGAGAAAGCATGACATCTGGCCTACGTGGCCATGGTAACTTGAATGGAGCGGTGATTCCCGACCTGCTTTTCGTGTCGCCTTTGGCGCCAGGTGATGCGCGCCCCCGGCGCGCCTACCACGCCTGCAGGATCACGCTGGTGCGGCGCTCTGCGCAGCGGCATAAAGGGGAAGGCCGAAGGCAGGGGGACAGCCGCGGAGCAGAGTGCCGTGCCGGCCTGGTCCCGCCAACACAGTTCCACCGCGGCGTGATCGCGCCAGCCCAGCGCCAAATCAGGCGTGCGCCTTGTCGTAGTTGGCAATCCCGTCCATGATCTCCTTGCGTGCCGAATCGGGACCTTCCCAGCCCATGATCTTGACCCACTTGCCGACTTCCAGATCCTTGTAATGCTCGAAGAAGTGGGCGATGGTCTTGAGCCGCAATGGATTCAGGTCTTCCGGCTTTTGCCACTGGCTGTAAATAGACAGGATCTTGTCGATCGGCACCGCCAACACCTTACCGTCATCGCCCGCCTCGTCCTGCATCTTCAAAATACCGATTGGACGGCAGGTCACCCCCACGCCCGGAATCAGTGGCACCGGGGTGATCACCAGCACATCGACCGGGTCGCCGTCACCACTGAGCGTATGCGGCACATAGCCGTAGTTGGTCGGGTAATGCATGGACGTGCTCATGAAGCGGTCGACAAAAATTGCGCCAGAGGCTTTGTCAACCTCGTACTTCACCGGGTCGGCGTTCATCGGAATTTCAATGATCACATTGAATGCGTCGGGGGCGTGCTGGCCGGGGGTGACTTTGTCCAGGGACATGTTGGGTTCTCGGGTTGAATAGACGCGGACCGCGTGTCAGTGTTAACCCTGATTTTACCGATGCACCCCCAGCGCACGCAAAAAACTGTGCTTTTGCAGTTACAGTTCCGGCGTTGGCCAATCGGCTCCCCACGGGACGCTTGAGGAAGCAACGCAGCGGAGGCGCCGCTCGCGTTGTGCCTCCAATCGCGAAACCGAAGTCTTTGGACTTTGCGGGGCACACCGCCATCCATTTGTCGCGTGTGTTGTCCCCAATCGACTAGGAGTGATGACTATGACGGGCAACTCGGTGCTGGTATTGGCACTTGTTTGCGGGCTGATTGCCGTGCTGTACGGCTTTTGGGCACGCAGTTGGATCCTTTCCCAGGATGCCGGAAACGCGCGCATGCAGGAGATTGCGGCCGCCATCCAGACCGGTGCGGCGGCCTACCTGGCGCGCCAATACAAGACCATCACCATGGTCGGCGTGGTGCTGGCAATCCTGATCGCCCTGTTTCTGGACAAATGGAGCGCGATCGGCTTCGTCATCGGCGCGGTGTTGTCGGGTGCCTGCGGATTCATCGGCATGAATGTCTCGGTGCGCGCCAACGTGCGCACCGCCCAGGCCGCGACCAAGGGCATTGGCCCGGCGCTGAAAGTCGCGTTCACAGGCGGCGCCATCACCGGCATGCTGGTGGTGGGCCTGGGCCTGCTGGGCGTAACGGCTTTCTACTGGTTTCTGGTGCCGGACGGCGCGGTCACAGCGGCCAAGCTCAACCCGCTGATCGGTTTCGCATTTGGTTCGTCGCTGATCTCCATCTTTGCGCGCCTGGGCGGGGGCATCTTCACCAAGGGCGCGGACGTCGGCGCCGACCTGGTTGGCAAGGTCGAGGCCGGTATTCCGGAAGACGACCCACGCAACCCAGCGGTGATTGCCGACAACGTGGGTGACAACGTGGGTGACTGCGCCGGCATGGCGGCCGACCTGTTTGAAACTTATGCCGTGACGCTGATTGCCACCATGGTTCTGGGTGCACTGCTGGTCTCTGGTGGCGGCAGCAGCACGGTCGTTTATCCGCTGGCGCTGGGCGCGGTCTCCATTGTGGCCTCCATCATTGGTTGCTTCTTTGTCAAGGCTTCGCCGGGTATGCGCAACGTCATGCCGGCCTTGTACAAGGGCCTTGCAGTGGCGGGCGTGTTGTCGCTGATCGCTTTTTACTTTGTGACCAATGCTGTCATCGCGGACAACGCACTCGGCGGCACCGGTGCGCAGATGCGGCTCTTCGGAGCGTGTATTGTTGGCCTGGTTTTGACGGCGGCCCTGGTCTGGATCACCGAGTACTACACCGGCACCCAGTACGCCCCGGTGCAACACATTGCGCAGGCCTCGACCACGGGCCATGGAACCAACATCATTGCCGGCCTGGGAGTGTCGATGCGCTCCACTGCCTGGCCTGTCATCTTCGTGTGTATTGCCATCTGGGTGTCGTTCCAATTCGCGGGTCTGTACGGCATCGCGATTGCCGCCACCTCCATGCTGAGCATGGCTGGCATCGTCGTGGCGCTGGACGCCTACGGTCCGATCACCGACAACGCCGGTGGCATCGCCGAGATGTCGGAAATGCCGAAAAGCGTGCGCGACATCACCGATCCGCTGGACGCCGTGGGCAATACCACCAAGGCCGTGACCAAGGGTTATGCCATCGGCTCGGCGGGACTGGCTGCGCTGGTGCTGTTTGCCGACTACACGCACAAGCTCGAAGCCTACGGCAAGGCCATCAGCTTTGACCTGAGTGACCCGATGGTGATCATCGGCCTGTTCATTGGCGGCCTGATCCCGTATTTGTTCGGCGCCATGGCGATGGAAGCCGTGGGCCGCGCAGCTGGCGCAGTGGTGGTGGAAGTGCGGCGTCAGTTCCGCGAGATCAAGGGCATCATGGACGGCACGGCCAAGCCCGAATACGGCAAGGCAGTGGACATGCTGACCACGGCCGCCATCAAGGAGATGATGATTCCGTCGCTGCTGCCAGTGGTGGCGCCGGTGCTGGTGGGCCTGATCCTGGGCCCGGCGGCCCTGGGCGGACTGTTGATGGGCACTATCGTCACCGGCCTGTTTGTGGCCATCTCCATGTGTACCGGCGGTGGTGCCTGGGACAACGCCAAGAAGTACATCGAAGACGGTCACCACGGCGGCAAGGGCTCCGAGACGCACAAGGCAGCCGTCACCGGTGACACGGTCGGCGACCCCTACAAGGACACCGCCGGCCCGGCCATCAACCCGCTGATCAAGATCATCAACATCGTGGCGCTGCTGATCGTGCCGCTGATGATGCAGATCCATGCGCCCAAGGCAACTGCCGGCAGCGCAGCCACGCCGCCCGCAGTATCCGCTCCTGCGGCCGCAGCTCCTGCCGCCGCCGCAGTCGCGGTCGCGGCACCGGCCAGCGCGGCGTCGCAATAGACGACCTCTTTGCTGCATCCAAGCC
>JAJAZK010000471.1 GCA_026785765.1 Rhodoferax sp.
CCATTCGCCTTGGGAGCGGCCCGGCGGCTCATGACGTAGCCTGCGCGCGGCGCGCTGCGGCGCCATTCGCCTTGGGAGCGGCCCGGCGGCTCATGACGTAGCCTTCGCGCTGCGCGCTGCGGCGCCATTCGCCTTGGGAGCGGCCCGGCGGCTCATGTTGGCCTTTTAACCAGCAGATACCGCATCGGCGAGGCCGGGTCGGCAAGCAGGCGCAGTTTGACCTTGCTCGGCCGCATGCGCAGCGTGAGCACGTAGTCAATGGTCTGGTCGAGTGTGGAGCCGGATTCGAGCGCATCGTCGAACCGTTGTGCTACCAGGTAGTTGTTCATGCACGGCGCGACGACCGTGAAGAACGGGTTGCCGACCACCCGCTGCACCGACAGCCCGGCCAGCTTCGACTCGAGGGCGTTGTAGCGCCGCACCACGCCGGCGCCATCGAAGCCGATAACGCCGAACTCGAGCGCGTCAAGGTCGTCGTCGGTGGCGGCAATCAGGTACGCCAGCACACGTTCATAGTCGAACGCCATGGGTGAGGATTCGTTCATGGAGTGATTCCGGTTGGTTGGTCAGTGGTGAAACCAGACCTGCTGGAAGCGGCGGACCGGTTTGGGTGGCACGGGCGCAACCCACGGATTGGACTATAGACGCTTGTTTGGCTGGCCAAACTGGGGCAAATACCTTGGTATTGCGGGAAAAACACCTGAACCCTAAGCGCTTGCGCGTTGCGCATTCAATATGGCCACGAATTCGCGCATTGTTTCCCCGAACGCTTGCGCATGAACCGCTTCCATGCGGTGCGTTCGCAACTGTGCGATGTGCTGAAATTCCATAGGATTGCTTTTGATGACCGCCATCGACCAGTCCTTGAACATCGGCTCGTTCGCGGGCGAGATATGGATGATGCGGACATCGCCATGGCGGCGGTCATCCATCACTTTCACATACATCCGCAGCACGGCCTGCTCCGGCCCTTCCAGAATTTGCGCGAACATGCTGCCGCCGTGGACGAGGACACCGGTAATGCCGACCGCCTCGTTGTTTCTTCGGGCCGAGCGCAATATGTCCTGCACCTGGACATCGGATATGTCGTGCGTGGCCTGGCTGAGATACAAGAGGCGGATCATGCAGAAAGATCGCCGCCCCGGTATCGGAAAGGCGTTTCGAGTGGCTCCGCGGTCAGCGCCTGGGCGCGGGTGATGCTGCGCATAGTGAAGAGTCTTGAAACTAAGCTGGGTATGAGGAGCGTTGTCCGTAGCGTCGCGGGTGATGCCGTGTGCAGGGTTGCCTCGCGGAACGTTCCATGTGTTCGGACTGTAGATGGTGCGCTGCAACAGCGGTATCGGGCCTACACCTTAGTCCCGAAGGCAAAATACCTTAGTACCAAATACCGTCCTGTCGGGCGATCACAGTCGCTCAAACCCCGCGAACCCGATCCTTTGCGAAGTGCTGCCGGAATGCCGGGAAGCCACCTGCATCCAGGGCCAGGCGCAACTCTCGCATCAGATTCAAAAAGTAGTGCAGGTTGTGCACACTGGCCAGCATCGGCCCGAGCATTTCGCCGCAGCGGTCCAGGTGGTGTATGTAAGCGCGTGAAAAGCCGTCGCGTCCGCCATCGTCCCAGGCCACGCCCGCCTTGCCGGCGCAGGCATAACAGGTACAGCTAGTGTCGAGCGGTTGCGCATCCGCCTTATGCCGCGCGTTGCGGATCTTCAGGTCACCAAAGCGGGTGAATAGTGTGCCGTTGCGCGCATTGCGCGTTGGCATCACGCAGCCGAACATGTCCACGCCCTGGGCTACGCCCTCTACGATATCTTCCGGTGTGCCCACGCCCATCAGGTAACGCGGCTTGTGGGCTGGCAGTCGATGCGGCGTGTGCGCCATGATGCGCAGCATCTCGTCCTTGGGTTCGCCCACACTCACGCCACCCACCGCGTAACCGGGAAAGTCCATCGCGACCAGTTGCTCCAGCGACTCCAGGCGCAGGTGTTCGAACATGCCACCTTGCACGATACCGAACAGGGCGTTCGGGTTCTCCAGGCGTGCAAATTCGGTCTTGCAGCGCTCGGCCCAGCGCAGGCTGAGTTGCATGGATTCGCTCGCCTCGGCCTCGGTGGTGAGTTGCCCCTTGGTCTTGGGCTCCACCGAGATGTACGGCGTGCAATCGTCGAACTGCATCACGATGTCGGCGTTCAGCGTGGTCTGGATCTGCATCGAGACTTCGGGCGTCAGGAACAGCTTGTCTCCGTTCACTGGCGAGGAAAAGCGCACGCCTTCTTCGCTGATCTTGCGCATCGCCCCGAGTGACCAGACCTGGAAACCACCGGAATCGGTGAGGATGGGTTTGTTCCATTTCTCAAACGCATGCAGACCACCAAACCGGGTGACCACGTCCAGCCCCGGTCGCATCCACAGATGGAAGGTGTTGCCCAGAATGATTTGTGCGCCCATTTCTTCCAGGCTTTGTGGCGTGACGCCTTTCACCGTGCCGTAGGTGCCGACCGGCATGAAGATCGGGGTTTCGACCACGCCATGGTTCAGCGTGAGGCGTCCGCGCCGCGCGTGGCTCGCGGTATCGGTGCAGAGGAGTTCGAATTGCAGCACGGTTGAAAGTTCGCTTTCAGCTGGATTTAACGCTGCGTTTGCGTTTGCGCAGTCTGGCGCGACAGCAACATGGCGTCACCGTAACTGAAGAACCGGTAGCGTTCCTGCACAGCGTGCCGGTACAGCGCCATCACTGGGTCGTAGCCGGCGAACGCGCTGACCAGCATCATCAGCGTCGACTTGGGCAGGTGAAAGTTGGTGATCAGCCGGTCTACCAGCCGGAACTGGAAACCCGGCGTGATGAAGATGCAGGTATCGCCTTGTATCTGTCCGCTCAGCGCCCACGACTCCAGGGTGCGCACGGTGGTGGTGCCAACCGCAACAATCCGGCCGCGGCGCGCCTGGCAATCGGCCATCGCTTGCAGTGTGGCCGCAGGCAGGTCGTACCATTCGCTGTGCATCTGGTGCTCGTTGATGTTGTCGGTTTTCACCGGCATGAAGGTACCGGCGCCCACATGCAGGGTGACGCTGGCACGCTGGATGCCGCGTGCATCGAGCGCTTGCAGCACCGCCTCATCAAAATGCAATGCGGCAGTGGGCGCGGCCACGGCGCCCGGCTTGCTGGCAAATACGGTCTGGTAACGGGATTCGTCGAGCGCTGTGTCCTCGTGGTTGATGTAGGGCGGCAGCGGCACATGCCCGTGTTTTTCCATCAGCACGTACGGGTCATCGCCATTGTTGTTCGACAACACGAAGCGAAACAGGCTGCCCGCTGCGTCCGGCCAGCGGCCGAGCAGGGTGGCGCAGAGTCCATCCGGTGTTCCGGCAGCGCCGTGCAGCGCCAGCGTGGTGCCAATCTGCGGCTTTTTGCTGACCCGCATATGCGCCGCAACCTGGTTGCCCTGCAGCACCCGCTCGATCAGCAGTTCGACCTTGCCGCCGCTGGGCTTCTCGCCATACAGGCGGGCCTTGACGACCCGGGTGTCATTAAAGACGACCAGATCACCTGGATCGAGCAGGGCGGGCAGGTCGCGGAATATTCGGTCCACCGGCGCGCTGCCGCTTGCGTCGAGCAGACGTGAGGCGCTGCGTTCGGGGATGGGCTGCTGGGCAATCAGTTCGCCCGGCAGCGAAAAATCGAAGTCGCCGAGGGTAAAAACGCGCTTTTGGCTGGTCGAGGTTTGCTGCATGGTGCTTGAGGGCTGTACCGGCCCGTGCCAAGTGGGGTTACGAAGACAGGGCAGAATTCTCCCATGTCGGCACCTCCCACCGCCTCCGCCGCCAAATTGCCCGTGCCAGCAGCCGTTCGCAATCCGCTGCAAAAAGCGCTCGCCAGGATGGGCCTGGTGCGCGATATAGACCTGGCGCTGCACCTGCCACTGCGGTATGAGGACGAGACCCGAATCGTGCGCCTGGCCGAGGCGCATGAGGGGCAGACCGTGCAGATCGAGGCCACGGTCACGGCCAGTGAGGTGACGTTTCGGCCGCGCCGCCAGTTGCTGGTGACGCTGGACGACGGCTCGGACACTTGTACGCTGCGTTTTTTCAGCTTCTACCCGTCGCTGCAGAAAGCCTTGCAGGTGGGCGCACGGGTACGCGTGCGTGGCGAACTGAAAGGCGGCTTTCTGGGCTGGACCATGGTCCACCCAAGCACCCATCCAACCCACGCTCAGCTACCGACCGCGTTGACGCCGGTGTATCCCTCGGTAGCGGCCGTGCCGCAGGCGTATCTGCGCAAAGCCGTACTCGGTGGTTTGGCGCGCGCCGACTTGTCGGAGTCCGTAACGTCTGCGGCTTGGCCGCTGCCGCATACGGCATTGGCGTGGTCGTTGCGCGCAGCGCTGGAGTTCCTGCACCAGCCGACGCCTGAGGTGGCGCTGGCCACGCTGGAAGACCACAGCCACCCGGCCTGGCAGCGCTTGAAGCTGGAGGAGCTGCTGGCGCAGCAGACATCACAGTTGCAGTCGCGTCGGGAACGGGAGGCCTTGCGTGCCCCGGTTTTGCGCGCGCTGCCGCGCGGCGTGCGCGACCGCCTGCTGGGGGCCCTGCCGTTTGCGCTTACGCTGGCGCAGCAACGGGTGTGCCGCGAGATTGGGCACGACCTCGCGTTGGCCGCGCCCATGCACCGGCTGTTGCAGGGTGATGTCGGCTCTGGCAAGACGGTGGTGGCGGCGCTGGCAGCCGCGATTTGTATGGATACCGGGCGCCAGTGTGCGTTGATGGCGCCAACCGAGATTCTGGCCGAGCAGCATTTCCGCAAGCTCATCGCCTGGCTGGAGCCGCTGGGCATCACCACCGCCTGGCTGACCGGCAGCCAGAAGGCGACAGAGCGGCGCCAGATGTTGGCACTGGTTGCGTCCGGTGAAGCCGCCTTGGTGGTTGGCACGCACGCCATGATCCAGGACAGGGTGCAATTTGCCAACCTGGCACTGGCCGTAATCGACGAGCAGCACCGTTTCGGCGTGGCGCAGCGACTGGCCTTGCGCGACAAGATGGCCGAGCCGGGTCTGGAGCCGCACCTGCTGATGATGACCGCCACGCCCATACCGCGCACGCTGGCGATGAGTTACTACGCCGACCTGGAGGTCTCGACCATCGACGAGTTGCCACCCGGGCGCACACCAATCGTGACCAAACTGGTGAATGCATTGCGCCGCGACGAGGTGGTGCAGCGTGTGCGGGCGCAACTGGCCCAGGGACGGCAGGTGTATTGGGTCTGTCCCTTGATCGAAGAGAGTGAGACATTGGACTTGCGGGATGCCACCGAAGCACACGAGGCCCTATGTGCGGCCTTGCCAGGGGTGCTGGTCGGACTGCTGCATTCCCGCATGCCGGTGGCGCAGAAAAAAGCCGTCATGGCGCAGTTTGTGCAGGGCCAGATGGCGGTGCTGGTCTGTACGACGGTGATCGAGGTCGGTGTGGATGTGCCCAACGCCTCCTTGATGGTGGTCGAACATGCCGAGCGGTTTGGCCTGTCGCAGTTGCACCAGTTGCGCGGTCGGGTCGGCCGCGGCAGCGCTGCCTCCGCCTGCGTCCTGTTGTACTCCACCGGGGACGCTGCGCGGCTCGGCGAAGCCGCCCGGGCGCGGCTCAAGGCGATGGTCGAGACCAGCGACGGGTTCGAGATTGCCAGGCGCGACCTGGACATCCGCGGCCCGGGTGAGTTTCTGGGTGCGCGGCAGTCGGGTGCTGCGCTGCTGCGTTTTGCCGACCTGGCGACGGACGCCCAACTGCTGGCATGGGCGCGCCAGGCGGCGCCGGTGTTGCTCGACCAACATCCGGAACTGGCCCGCCAGCACGTGGCGCGCTGGTTGGGCAGCAAGACTGAGTATCTGAAAGCCTGAACCCGACCGGCGCCGGCATGACCGGTAGGTTTGTCAACGGAGGAGAATAAGGGTATGACCCTGACCGAACTCAAGTACATCGTTGCGGTGGCGCGCGAGCGCCACTTTGGCAAGGCGGCCGAGGCCTGTTTTGTGTCGCAACCCACGCTGTCGGTGGCGGTGAAGAAACTCGAGGAGGAACTCGAGCTCAAGTTGTTCGAGCGCAGCGCCAACGAAGTCACGGTAACGCCGCTCGGTGAAGAGGTGGTGCGCCAGGCGCAGTCGGTGCTGGAGCAGGCGGCCAGCATTCGCGAAATCGCCAAGCGCGGCAAGGACCCCCTGGCGGGCGCATTGCGCCTGGGTGTCATCTACACCATCGCCCCCTACCTGTTGCCGGACCTGGTGCGCAACGTGATCACACGCACGCCGCAGATGCCCCTGATACTGCAAGAAAATTTCACCGTCAAGTTGGTGGAGATGTTGCGCGCCGGTGAGCTCGACTGCGCGATTCTGGCAGAGCCCTTTCCCGACACCGGGTTGGCGATGGCGCCGCTGTATGACGAGCCCTTTGCAGCCGCGCTTCCTGGCAACCATCCACTGGCACGCCAGGCCTCGGTGAGTACCGAGGAACTGAAATCCGAGACCATGCTGCTGCTCGGCACCGGCCATTGCTTTCGCGACCATGTGCTCGAAGTCTGCCCCGAGTTTGCGCGCTTTTCCAGCAACGCCGAAGGCATCCGGCGCAGTTTCGAAGGCTCTTCGCTGGAGACTATCAAACACATGGTGGCGGCGGGCATGGGCATCACCCTGGTCCCGCAACTTGGCGTGCCTCCCCACGCATTGGCCTCCAAACGCGGCCGCACCAAGGACCCGCTGGGCTCGGTGCGTTATTTGCCGATCAAGGACAAGGCAGGTGGCGCACCGCCGACACGGCGCGTGGTGCTGGCCTGGCGGCGCAGCTTCACGCGCTACGAGGCGATTGCCGCTTTGCGCAACGCGATTTACGCCTGTGCGCTGCCAGGCGTCAAACGTTTGTCGTGAGTGCGGCCCTCGTGCCTGAGGTGAGCCGCCGCGAGGCCTGGTTGTCGTGAGGCTCCGCCTGCGCCTTTCGCTGTACCTGCAACTGGTACGCTGGGACCGCCCGGCCGGCTGCTGCTGCTGCTGTGGCCCACACTGAGCGCCTTGTGGC
>JAJAZK010000472.1 GCA_026785765.1 Rhodoferax sp.
CTTCAAGACCGGCGTGCTGGTGGTGCTGCTGCCGCTGCTGCTGATCGGCGCGGCGCTATACCTCAAGGCCGAGCAGATCGTGCTGGGCGCAGAAGGCTATATCTTCGGTTTTCCGCTGGTCATCATGGATGTCACTCGCGCCAATTCGCCGCACAGCATTGGCCCACAGAACGAGCTGCGCCGCGTGCGCAAGTTTCCCGACGCCAGCTTTCGCGACGTCGTGCGCCCCAATGTGGACACCTTGTACAGCAGCGCCTTCATTCGCATGGCGCAGGGACCGTGGGTGTTCGAGATGCCGCCGAACCAACAACGCTACGAGGTCATGCCGTTCATGGACGCCTGGACCAATGTGTTTGCCGCACCGGGCACGCGCAGCAGCGGCACCGGCGGCGGCGGCTTCCTGCTGGCAGGGCCACTCTGGCAAGGAGTTGTGCCCGACGGCCTGACACTGTTGCGCGCCCCCACCGACCTGGTCTGGCTGATTGGACGCACACAGACCAATGGCGTGGCCGACTACGCGACTGTGCACCAACTGCAGGATGGCCTGACGCTGCGACGCCTGGCCGACTGGCAGGCCGGCCGCGTCGCCCCCACTGTGACCATAGCGCCGACCCCCAGCGCCGACAAAACTGCGCCGCCGATCCGGCAGATGCAGACGATGGACGTGCAAGACTTCTTCAGCCGACTCGCCAAGCTGATGGTGGCCAACCCGCCGACGGCAGCAGACGCCCCGATGCTGGCCAAACTTGCACGGCTTGGCATCGCTCCCGGTCAGCCACCGGCGTGGGGCATTACCGACCGCTGGGCCGTTGGTCTGGGTCGCCAGATTGCCGACTGGACCGTGGCGCGGGAGTTGAAGAAGCGTCCGACCGTGCGCGGCTGGATCACCCCGCCACCGATCCTGGGCAACTACGGCACGTTCTACAACACCCGGGCTGTGGTGGCGATGATCGGCCTGGGTGCCAACCTGCCGGCAGACGCAATGTACCCCAGCGCTACCGTGGATGGGACTGGCGCCGCGCTGCACGGCAAGCATCGCTACCGGCTGCACTTCGCCAAAGGCAGCTTGCCGCCGGTACACGCTTTCTGGTCCATCACCGCGTACGGTCCGGATGACTTTTTCGTGCGCAATCCATTGCAGCGCTTTGCCTTGGGCGACCGCGACCCGCTTCAATTCAACCCGGACGGGTCACTTGACCTGCTGGTGCAGGCACAGCCGCCGGATGCTGCACAGCGCAGCAACTGGCTGCCGGTCCAGGCTGATGCTGCATTCACACTGACGGTACGCCTGTATTGGCCGAAAGCGCAGGCGCTCGACGGCCACTGGGGAATGCCAGGCCTGGAACGCCTAAACTGATCGCAACGAAAGACCACCATGCAAGCACTCAGCCCGACCGACTCCGCCTTCCTGTGGATGGAAACCCGCAACCAGCCAATGCATGTGGCCGGTCTCAACATCTACACACCACCGGTCGGGGCCGGCGCGGACTTCGTATCCCAAATGCTGGCCTCCTGGAGTACCCACCTGGCGATACAGCCACCCTTCAACCTGCGCCCGGTGTTGCGGCTGGGCATGTGGCATTGGGAAGAGGATACGGACTTCGAACTCGACTACCACCTGCGCCACGTCGCCCTGCCACGCCCGGGCCGCATCCGCGAATTGCTGGCCATGGTGTCGCACCTGCACGGCAACCTGATGGACCGCAACCGCCCATTGTGGGAGGCTTATGTGATCGAAGGCCTGCCGGGCGGACGATTTGCGACCTACATCAAAATCCACCACGCGCTGGTCGACGGCGTGACCGGTGCCAAGATGATGGCGAACGGCCTGTCACGTTTGCCGCTGGAGCAAAAGCCACCGCTGTGGGCCCAGCAAATGACCGTCCATCCGTCCAGCAGGCGCAAGGCCGCACCGGGCGGACTGCTGCAACAACTCAGTGAGGCAGCCAGGGCCGGTCGTGAGATCCTGCCGGGTATCGGTAGCGGATTGCTGGACCTGCTGCGCGCCGGCGTTGCCGATGGTGCGACGGCGATGCCGTTCCAGGCGCCGGCTACACCGTTCAACGTGGAAATTTCCGGCTCCCGGCGCTTCGCGTCGCAATCGTATTCGCTGCAACGGCTCAAACGCATCGGCGAAGCGACGCATGCCACCGTCAACGACGTCACGCTGGCCATCTGTGCCGGCGCATTGCGCAAATACCTGGCGGTGCAGAACCAGTTGCCGAAAAAACCCCTGATCGCCATGGTGCCGGTATCCCTGCACGGCGAGACCGACGTCGGCGGCAACCAGGTAACCCTGTTGCTGGCCAACCTGGCAACGCATATTGCCGACCCGCTTGAGCGGTTGCGCACCATTGTGCAAAGCACCAGCGAAGCCAAAGACCGGTTGTCGAAAATGCCACGCCTGCAAAAGATGGCGCACGGCATGACCACCGTCGCGCCACTGGGCCCGGGCATGCTGACCGGCAGCGCGCGCAAACATCCGGTGTTCAACGTGGTGATCTCCAACGTGCCGGGTTCAAAAGAAACGCTCTACTTGAACACGGCACGGCTCGACGAGGTGTACCCGGTATCCATACCCACGCACTACCTGGCTCTGAATATCACCATCAGTGGTTATGGCGACAACCTGGGCTTCGGTTACACCGCCTGCCGCCGTTCGGTGCCGGCGCTGCAACGCATGCTGGATTACACCGACGAGGCGATCACCGAACTCGAGTCCGCACTGGCGCCCCCCACCCCCAAGACCGTGGCCAAACGCCCCGCGCGCAAAACCGCCGCTGCCAAGGCACCGCAGGCGGCGCGGCGCAAATCCAAACCCGCTGCAAAAGGGGCTGCGTGATCATGCAGGAACAAACCGTGCAACTGCTCGCCGCGGTCAGCGTGCTGGGGTTGTTCGCTCTGGCCGAAATCATCCAGGGCCGGTTTTTCGCTCCCGAAGCCACGCGCGAGGACAACCGGCTCGACATCGCGGTCACGCTGCTGTTTCCGGTGATCGCGGCGACGGTGTTGGGTGCCGCCACGGCGCTGTGCGAGTGGCTGATTCCAGGCCAGCGCAATGCGCTGGCGCATTGGGCCTGGTGGCAAATGCTGCTGTTGTTGCTGCTGGCGGACGACCTCACCCAATACTTCTGGCACCGCCTGAGCCACACCTCGGTGATGTGGCCCTTGCATCGCGCCCACCACTCCGCCGCCTACATGAGCGTGCGCATCGTTTACCGTAACAACGCTTTCTACTACGCCCTGATGCCTGGCCTGTGGTTGTCGGCGGTGCTATTGTTCATGGGCTTCGGCTGGGTCTACGTGGCCTACACCATCGTCAAGCTCAGCGTCATCATTGGTGCGCATTCGGCCGTGCGCTGGGACCAGTGGCTGTACCGCCATCGCCGGCTCAGCCCGCTGGCTTGGCTGGTGGAGCACACCATCTCCACCCCCGCCACCCATTACGCGCACCACGCCTTGGTGCAGGACGACGGCATCGGCCACTACACCGGCAACTACGGCAATCTGCTGTTTCTGTGGGACGTGTTGTTTCGCACTGCACACTTCAGCCGACGCTACCCGCCGGCCTATGGCCTGGCGGATGACCGTGCCCACGGCTCAGAGCCCTGGCTGACGCAGTTCATCTACCCCTTGTTGCGCTCACGGCGCGCCGCTACGGTACTGGGTGCAGGTTCGCACCAGCCACCGGGCTGAGTGTCTGGTGCTGCACGCTGGGGTGTCGGGAACGAAGTACTGCAGGGCTGGCACCAAATGCCAGCGCCACGGCCAGCGCGGCGGGTGTCCGCACCGTGGCCCTTGCGGTCTCGCGCGGATGCCGCTCCAGCAAACCATGCGGTTGACGCGACCACCCTGGATGGGGTGCGTGACTCTATGGCATGCGCGAAACCCTCCAGCGCCCCGGTGTAGCCACCCCCCACGCCCGGGCGATCGGTTTGGTTTCCCCACGCGCATGCAGAAACCCACCCCGAGGACGTGGGCTGGTGGTGACTGGGCGCAGGGCCTGTTCGCGTTTGCCACAGAGGTGGCGCGCCAACCAGGGTATTGACGCAGCAGCGACGGCGCACCAAAAGCCGTCGCACGCGAGATGGCCCGCAGAACAGTCACTGCCTGCTCGCGGCCCTGCCAACCATGCTTGCACGAGCATGGCGAACATTGCGCGAACTGCAGACACGTGGATCACATTTGTGGCATCAAGAGTGCAACTTTTCCCCGGGCTGGGCAACCGCGACACGCGCAACAACGCCTTGTCCTCACTGACGAAATCGCCCGATCGAATACGGGGTCGTGTCAATCGTTGGTGTTGCCCCTTCCAGCAATGCGCCAATGAGTTCACCCGTAGTGGCGGACTGGGTCAGCCCCAGATGCCCGTGCCCAAAGGCATACAACACCCCGGGAGTGCGCGGCGACGGGCCGATGACCGGCAACGAGTCGGGTGTGCTGGGGCGGTGCCCCATCCACTGCTGGGCACCGGACTCATCAAGGTCGGGCAGGTAGCGGCGCGCCAACTCCAGCAAGGCGGCACTGCGCTGGTAGTTTGGCGCCGCGTTGAGCCCGGCAAACTCGGCAGCACCGCCGATGCGCAAACCGATGGACAGCGGCGTTGCGACAAACTGGCGCTGCGCAAAAATAACCTCGCGCTGCAAGCGTGTGCTGCAAGCCGGCAAGGTAGTGTTGTAGCCGCGTTCACTTTCCAGCAACGCGTGGTCACCGACGCTGCGGGCCAGTTGCGCCGACCATGCGCCCGCCGCCACCAGCACACGGTCGGCGCCCAGCGCCCGGCCATCGCTGAGCAACACGCCAGGTATATCGGCGGTTTCGGCGGTGACGCGCGTCGCCTTCCCGGTGACGCAGTGCGCGCCGAGCGCCACGACGCGCTCACGCAACTGCCGCACGATACGGGCTGGATCACTCACATGGGCCCAGTCTCCGAGCACCACACCGATTGCGAACACCGGCGCCAGGGCGGGCTCGAGCGCCCGGATCTGGGCCGCATCGACGGCATGCCAGGAGACACCCAGCGCACGTTGCAGCTCCCTCTGCGGGGCCGATCGCTCAAAAGCGGCGTGTGATTCGTACACCGTCAAGGCGCCGCGTTTGTACAGGTCGCCACGCAGCCCGATGTCGGCCAGCATGGCCTCGAAATCTTCAAGCGAGCGTTTGTTCAGCGCCGCCAGCGCCGTGGCGATGCGCAGATAGTTGGCAGGTTCGGCCACCTTGCGCAGTGCCAGGAACCAGGGCCACAGGCGGGGCACGTGGCGCGCCCGGATGGACAGCGGCCCCAGCGGGTCGAGCAGCCAGCGCAGTGGTTGCAGGCCCAACCCGGACAGACTCAGCGGAAGGCACTCACTGACCGCGATGCCGCCGGCATTGCCGTGCGAGGCGCGGTCCCCTTCAAAGTCCCGGTCCACCAGGGTCACGTTCCAGCCGCGACGTTGCGCCGACCAGGCACAGCACAGCCCGACAATACCGGCGCCGACAACAATGATGTGGGGCATCTGGATGGCGCCGCGAAAGGCTGCGTCGCGTCGGCTACTTGAGCAGAAAACCGCGGTGCAGCGGATCGCGCCCGTTCACAAAGATGGTGTTGTGCCCGGTAACCCGCGCCCAGCCTTCCACCGTCGGCCGGATGCCGTCGAAGACACCAACCTGCAAACGGGCGATGGCTTCGCCCTTGAAGGTAGTGCCGATGATGCTTTCGTGCACAAACGGCTGGCCGATGCCGAGTTGGCCCTTGGCCACCAACTGCGCCAGTCTGGCCGAGGTACCGGTTCCACAGGGCGAGCGGTCGATCGCCTTGTCGCCATAAAACACCGCATTGCGGCCGTGGCAACCCGGCGTGCGCGGCTTGCCAGTCCACATCACGTGCGACAGACCGGAGATTGCGGGCGCATCCGGATGCACAAAACTGTACTTTGCGTTGGCGCGCGCACGCAGCACTGGGCTCAGGCGCTGGATGTCGGCCGGGCGCAGGTCGTCCAGGTCGGCATAACCCGGCTGGCTCTCCACGATTGCGTAGAAATTGCCACCATACGCGACGTCGAAGCGGATTTCGCCAAAACCGTCCAGTTCGACGCACAGATCACGCGAATGCAGAAAGGACGGCACCATCTTCAACTGCACCGATTCGACGTACTCGCCATCGAGCGTGTAGCGCGCTTCGACCAGACCCGCAGGTGTGTCGAGGCGCAGCACACCGGGTTCGCGTGGCTGCACCAGACCATGCTCAATGATGAAGGTGACGGTGCCGATGGTGCCGTGTCCACACATGGGCAGGCAGCCGCTGACCTCGATGAACAGGATGGCGATGTCGCAGTCCGGCCGTGTGGCAGGGTACAGAATCGTGCCGGACATCACGTCGTGGCCGCGCGGCTCGAACATCAGTGCGGTGCGGACCCAGTCGAAGTCGCGCTCGAAATGGGCTCGCCGTTCGATCATGGTGTCTCCTAGCAGCACCGGCGCGCCCCCCGTGACCAGGCGAACCGGATTGCCGCAGGTGTGGCCGTCGATACAAAAGAATGTGTGGTTCATGCAAAGGCCCGCTGTCCGCAGGCTAACGCTCAGTAGCCGATGGCCTTGAGGTCGGCGAGCGTTTTGCGAACGATCGTTGTGGTGCGCTCGCGCTCCGCGCCAACCAGATTCAGGCGCGGCGGCTTCACGGTCTCAGCGCTTCCGGCAATGATGTGTTCCGCCAGCTTGATGTGTTGCACCAGCTTCACCACCGTGTCGAGGTGGTACAGCGGCGTCAGGACCCGGTACAGCGTGCGCGCTTTTTCGAACTCGCCGGCATTCGCCAGCCGGAGCAATTCAACCGACTCCCTGGGTACGGCGTTGGCCATACCCGACACCCAGGCCCGCGCTCCCAGTGCGACGCTCTCCAGGATCAGGTCGTCGACGCCGCACACCACTTCCAGGCGACCGGAAAAACGGCTCAGCAAGTCGGTGACGCGGGTGGTGTCGTACGACTCTTCCTTGATCGCGACGATGGTCTTTTCGTCCATCAGTTCGGCCAGCACATCGGGCGTCAGATCCACGCCATATCCACGCGGGTTGTTGTAGAGCAGCAGCTCCAGACCGCTGGCGCGCGCGACCGCTTTGTAGAACTCAACCGTTTCGCGCGCGTCCGACTTGTAGGTCAGCCCCGGAAAAACCATCAAGCCGTCGACCCCTGTTTTTTCGGCTTCCCGGGCATACGCCACCGCCTGCTCGGTGCTGGTTTCGGCCAGTCCCGAGAGGATGGGGACGCGGCCTTTGACGACCTCGCGTGCCGTGTGGAGGATCGTGCGCTTTTCGGGCGCCGACAACTGGGCGTTCTCGCCCACCATGCCCATCATCACCACGCCCGCCACGCCATTGGCGATCAGCCGCTCCAGCCCGACTCCGATTGCCTCGGTGTCGAGCGCGTAGTCCGCCGTGAGTTTGGTTGTGACGGCGGGGAAAACACCTTCCCATCGAATCGAAGCCATGGTGAACAGTTCCTTTATTGCAGTGGGGCCGCGATCCGGCCAGAGGTAAGGCGAGTGGGTTTCAAGACCAATTATCCAGCGGGTAGATCGGCCGGCGCACGCGCTTGAAATCGAGCGCGCTGTAGTCCGAGGTGCAGACGCCGACACCGGCACATTCCACCGTCGCCTTGGCAAGGTCCGCAAAACCGGCACGCCAGTGCACGCGGCTCTTGAGCATCAGGTAGCGTTTTTGCGCCGGGTCGATCCCCTGCGAGGTGAAACAGGCAAGGTCGTTAGGCTCCTGCTGGCGGGAAATGACGACGATCTCCACTGCACCGGTGTCGAACACGGCAGTCGGCCCCATGTCCATCAGCACCCCCTTGGACATGGGTCCACGGTTGCGAAACTGCCCATTGCTCAGGTGTTTGACAGTACCGCTGACCTCCAGCGGCTGGCCCGTCAGCCCCAGGCTGGGCATGTCGAGTTTGCCACCCAGTGACAGCGTGCGTTGTGCACCAACACCGGCGTGCTGCATGGTTTGCACGGCCTGCGGATCAAAAATCGCAAACACCGCCACGTCCCGCATGCCGCTGCGCAAAATGCCCTCCAGTACTGCCATTGTGTCCATGGTGCCGCCCGACGCCGCGTTGTCGTAATGGTCAAGCAATACAACAGGATGCAGGTCGAGCGCGCGCGCCTGCGCCAAAGACTGCGCCAGCGGCTGTGGCCGATACACCCACAGGGCACGGCTGCTCCAGGCCATGTCGAGCAACTCATCGCACTGGCGCTGCGCCAGCGCCGCGTCGCCGTCGGTAACCACCACAGCCGACAGACCGGCATCGGCGATGTCGGCATGCGGAAACCCGACGAACAGGCTGGCACACAGGGCGCCCTCGCTTTCCATTACTATGCAGCGCGCCTGGATTTCGCGATTCGGCGCATCCAGGCTGGACTGGCGCATCACGTGCGGCAGCATCGGGCGCTGGCCCCAGGCCATGGTCGGCCGCACCGCACCCTGCAGCATCGCCAACAGGGCGCGGCCGGCGCGTACGCCGGTGCTGTACACATCAATATGCGGATAGGTCTGGTACCCGGCGATCACGTCGGCATTGGCAACCATGCGCGGCGTCAGGTTGGTATGCATGTCGAGCGCCAGCGCAATGGGTACATGCGCAGAGATGGCCAAGATGCGCGCCAACAACTCGCCCTCGCCGTCGTCGTGGCTGTTGGTCACCATAGCGCCATGCAGGTCCAGCAACACGCCATCACAACCGTCTGCAACAGCGGCGCAGATGCGGCTGGCAAAGTACTCGAACGCCGCATCCTCCACCGGACCGCTGGGCCAGGCATTGCCGGCAACCGGCAGCACGATGGCGGCGCCTGCACGCTCAGCCAGATCAATGAAGGCGCCAATTGCGGAGTCGCTGCCGCGCAGCACCTGCAAGGCTGCATCACCTTCCAGTGGCAGCGCCGTACCAATGGCAAAACGCGCGATCGGAGTGGGAACCGGAGAGAACGTATTGGTCTCGTGTTTCATCTGTGCGATGACGACTTTCATGGCGTGCGGCCTTTCGGGTTCGGTTCAGCGAGAGCCTGGTATTGTGTTCGAACATTGCGGGCACTTGATGCGGCCCAGGCAGTCACACGAGAGACTACCAGCAACCGGCAGGTCCACATCGATGAGCGCGAAGTGTCGCAAAATCAGACGCTTGGCAAACCCAGCCATGGGTCTGCTCCCACCAACAAACACCCTGCGCCATGAAAACCAGAATCACGGAAATGTTTGGCATCGAGCACCCCATCATCCAGGGAGGCATGCACTTTGTCGGTTTTGCCGAACTCGCCTCTGCGGTCTCCAATGCCGGTGGGCTGGGCATCATCACCGGCCTGACGCTGAAGACTCCAGAACAGCTCGCTAACGAGATCCGCCGCTGCCGGGAAATGACCGACAAGCCGTTCGGCGTCAACCTCACCTTCCTGCCCACTTTGACCTCGCCCGACTATCCAGGTTACATCCGCGCCATCATCGAAGGCGGCGTCAAGGCAGTCGAGACCGCCGGCAACAATCCGCAGAAGTGGCTGCCCGCACTACACGATGCGGGCATCCGGGTGATCCACAAATGCACGTCGGTACGCCATTCGCTCAAGGCCGAATCGATCGGCTGCGACGCGGTGAGCGTGGATGGCTTCGAATGTGGCGGCCACCCGGGCGAGGACGATGTACCCAATTTCATCCTGCTGCCGCGCGCTGCCGACACGCTGAAGATTCCCTTCGTTGCCTCCGGCGGCATGGCCGACGGCCGCTCGCTGGTGGCGGCCATGGCATTGGGCGCCGAGGGCATGAACATGGGAACCCGCTTCATGGCCACAAAAGAAGCGCCTATCCACGATAACGTCAAGGCCGCCATCGTCGCAGCAAGCGAGCTCGACACGCGACTGGTCATGCGGCCGCTGCGCAATACCGAACGCGTGTTGCGCAACAGTGCCGTGGACCGGCTGCTGGAGAAGGAAAAGGCCCTGGGTGCCAACCTCAAGTTCGAGGACATCCTCAACGAGGTGGCTGGCGTCTACCCCCGCATCATGAAAGACGGCGACATGGATGCCGGCGCCTGGTCGTGCGGCATGGTGGCCGGACTGATTCACGATGTTCCAACGGTCAAGGAGCTGATCGACCGCATCATGCAGGAGGCGCACGACATCATCCGCAATCGGCTGGCGGGTTTCGACGCGGCCTGAGTTTCGCCCTTCGGCGTCACGCGACTGGCGTGTCCGACTCGCCAAGCGGGTAGAGCGCAGGAGCCTGCGGCTATGCGGGCTCTGGCCATAGGCCCGGCCTGCAAGGCCACGCGGCAGTGGCCTCAGTATCTGTGCCTGTTCCGAGTCGCCCTTGCGGTTGGCCGCAGGCGTGGGGAAATGGCGGGTCTTGATTGCTCTCATCCGGGCTCTGCCGGTCCCCGGCGGGGCTAGAATTCGTCCCTTGGCTGAGCCCTCGCATGTACGCAAGCTGGGCTGCCATCACACATGCGCTGGTTTGAACCTACATTGAATTCCATTCGCGGCCTGCTGGGACAGGCTCCGGTCTCGGCCGGGCTTTCTGCCCAGCGCCAGATCGAGCAGGTACGCCAGGCCATGCTTGATTCCATGAGCTTTGGCGGCTTTGACCAGCGCCACCACATGGTGGTGCGCCGGATCTACTTCGCGCAAGACATCCAGACCCTGTGGTATGCCCGCAGCGACATCATGACGGTATTAGCCGAGGAGGTGGGCGAGACCGAGGCCGAGGAGACGCTGCGCCGCTTGTCCCGGCTTTTCGACCGCCTTCTGCCGGAGGCCAGGGCGCACCGGCGTTCGCGTCGGCCGCGTTGAGCGTCTCGCTCGTACCCTCCGATCCTTAACCCGAATATTTCACCGCAGTCGGTAGAAACGGGGACGGCAATCCTCTTTGCTGGCCTTGGCTATTGGTAGCAAGCGTCGGCTTGTCCGAAGCCACCGTCACGCAATCCGAGGATCTCATTGAAACGGTAATTGTTCGGCTCGCGGTCCCAGCGCTACCCGCGAAGCGGGGGATCTACGAAGGACCGTAGCGCCCTGGTTCCGCGTTTTTCCAGTTGAACCTAGAAACCGCAGTTGGACGCGCCCGAGTGGGCTGCGATGGGGTGCGCTGGCAAGGCGCCACGACGACGCGGGCTCCTGCCCGCAAGGAGAAGCAACGCCGCCGACGTGCGCCAGCGCGGCTCAATCGGGTGCGTAGCGTTGTCACCATTGAGGTGACCTTACTGGCGCGCACAAAAGCTAGAGTTCATAAGGCGTATCCAGCGGAAGAAAGCGGTCAACTGCGGTTTCTAGGTTAAACGCTTCGGGCGGCTTGTTTTGCGCCGTTTGCATCGCATCGCTGGCGGGTTTCGGGTCGCCCGCTGGCGTTGGCGCGCCGGTCGCCTTCGAATCGCGCGTCGCTGCCACGTCGATCTGCCGCGCCGAGAGGATGCCCCAGATCAGGCCGGCGACTGTCAACAGCGGCGCGCCGATGCCGGTGAGTGCGCCGAGCGCGCGCG
Source organism: Rhodoferax sp. (assembly GCA_026785765.1). Lineage (GTDB taxonomy): Bacteria > Pseudomonadota > Gammaproteobacteria > Burkholderiales > Burkholderiaceae_C > CAISIP01. The sequence continues at coordinate 11,498 of JAJAZK010000472.1, forward strand.
CTGCGACCGTGCTGCTGACCAGGGCGTTGGCCTGCTGCAGCGCCGTGCGTGTGGATGGTTCGAGCGGCATGGCATCAAGCACCTTGCCGACTACGCCTTTGTAGACGATATCGGGCAGCGCACGCGCCACTTCGGCCGGCTTGGTCGGCTCGATCGACGGTTTCTGTTCGTAGAAAGCAACCTGGCGCACCGCCAGCGGCGTGCGGGCACCCGCATCGCCCGAGGCTGCCGCATCGTCGCGCACGATCGTCGGCGGCAACGTGTCAATCGTCAACGCCAAGCCCGCCGCCACTTCGGCCGTGATCTGTGCGCCGACTTCCGGCACCGGCTCTTCCCAGCGCCGCGGCTGGGGTTGATCGATTGCGCTGACGGCGCTGGCGGATCGATCAATGCCACCGGCCAGTTGGGCCGTTTGGTGGCCAAATGGCGATTCGAGCGCCGAGAGGTCGAGCTTCTGCCCGACGTAGATGCGGTCGGGGTTAACGATATTGTTCGCCTGCGCGAGTTGTCTCACGCCCTGCATCGACGCTTTGGCATTTGCCTCCACACCCATCGCCACAAGGCGCGCGCGCACAATCGCGTAGAGAGTTTCGCCCGTAAGGACGGTATGGGCGGCCTCGTCCGCAGGTGAGAGGCTGTCCTGCTTGCGCGATGGATGCGCGCTAGCAACGTCGCGCGCGCGCAGCGCGTAACTGTCGCCGAGTACGCGTGCGTAGGCGACCTTGAAACCGCCATTACCGCCGCGCGGCGCGTTCGATGCCTTCGGGCCGGGTGGCTGATCGAGCGTAATCGGATTGATATTCATTGGGAGTCCGGCGCGCGGGCCGCTATGGACCTGCTTTCGTCCAGTGTATTGACGCGGCTATGCTCCGAACGGCCAAACAAGACAGTCTTGCCCCTGCATTTTGGGCGGAGGCCAGCCCCAAAAGGAGGCCGGCCGCGCCTGCGGGTCAGTGGTAGAGAAAAAAGCGCCTTATGAGCTTTTTAGTCTATGGTTGCCGCCCCATGGTCCAAAGGGCCGAGATGTTCCGCCTAATCCGATCTGGTGTGCATCAGAAGCAGCACGCCCCAAGCCGCGCACGAGTAGTTCAGCGAAAAACCTGCGGCGCGCGTTACGCCATTTCGAAATTCGCGGGCAGCGTGATTTCCAGCAGGCTCAGGTCGGGGCTCGCGTTTGCAAGCGCATAGGCCAGACCGCCGGGAATGGTGATGCTGTCGTCGACCGCCAGCGCGTGGGCAGCGTCGTCCAGCCGCACGGTCACCGAGCCGTTCAGCACGAAGTAGAAGCAGAACTCGGTGTCGTGGCTCTGGCGCTGTGTCAGCGGCGCTCCGTCAGGGCGCACGACGCGTATGCCGGCGATTCCATTGGTGGCCAGCCCGATGCCGGTGTCAGCCACTTCGAAACCTTCCACTCGCCAGGGCTTCCACGTAGCCTGCCCGGCGGTGTAGCGCACAAAACGCTGGCCACCAAAATTGCGCTCGGTATCGACGCGCAGGTTGGGCAACTCCAGCGCATGGTCGGCCATGGTGATGTGTTCGGCCGGTGCGCCGATTTCCACCACTTCGGCGCCCGCCGAGCTGCTCAGCACGCGATGGCGAATCTCGGGCGGCTGCAGCACACAGTCACCAGCCTCCATCACGAACGGTTCACCCTGGTCTTCGTAGACCACGCGCACCCAGCCTTTGCGGCAGAAGATGGCCTGAAAGCGGATTTTGTGGAAATGCACGTAGTCCGGCACCGGCCCGCCGGCCAGCACCCGGATATGCGATGCGATGAACGCGCCGCCGTGGCGCTGTGGAATCAGGTCGCGGTAACGCAGCCCGGCGCGACCCAAGCCCCAGTGGTCGTCTGCGCCTGCACGCGTCACTACCAAGGCCTGTTGTGTGCGGGGAGTAAGCAGCGCTGGATCGGCCGCCGTGAGTTTGACGGTGACGCCATTGGGTGCGGTCAATGTCGTTTCGCCGCCTGCGGTGGTCTGCGGGTCGTCGCACAGCAAATACAACGTCGTCACACCCGCAAGGGCGCCGCGCGCCAAGCGGATCTGCAGGCCGTACGCCGAAATCATGGCGACCGTTGGATCGTCTGCGGGGAAGATCGCGTCCAGGCGAAAGCCCAGGCGTTGCATGAAGAACGAGAGCGTCGGCTCCAGCACGTCGCAGGACATGTGTATTTGCGCCGAGCGCACGCCGCGCGGGTTGATCGAAGGCTGCAGTTCAAGATTGGAAGCGGGAATCATAAAGGTGTGGTCCAGAAAAGGGCAGGCGCACAGCTTAGCCGCCGCGCCGCGCCATACCTGTCAATTGCTTTACACCGGGCGGCCATTCGAGCTGCCACAAGCGGCGGATGCCACGGCCACCACACACGCCAGTGTGTGCGGTCGCGCACTGCGGCCACGCTGCGCGCCAACGTCAGATCAGCTTGCCGGGCAACCAGGTGGCCAGCCAGGGGAAAAAACAGATCAAGAGCAGTCGCAGACAGTCGGCCAGGGCAAACGGCGTGATGCCGCGCACGATGGTGATCATCGGCACGTTGCTGACACCTTGAATGACAAACAGGTTGATGCCCACCGGCGGGACAATCATGCCGATTTCGCACACGGTGACCAGCATCACGCCAAACCAGATGGGATCGAATTCCAGCGCAGTGATGAGCTTGAACACCGGGCCCACAGTGAGCAGGATCATGGAGATCTCGTCCATCAGCGCGCCCAGAATGATGTAGAACACCATCAACACGAACATCACCGCCCAGCGGTTCCAGCCGAGTGCGCGCACATAGTCAATCAGCGCATCCGTCAGGCCCGTAGTTTCTATGAAGAAGTTGAAGATATTGGCGCCCACCAGAATCATGAAGATCATGCCGGTGGTGAGCGCGGTTTCCGACAGTGACGCGCGCAAGGTATGGCGATCCAGCTTGCCCATGATCCAGGCCAGGAAGGCCGCACCAAAAGCCCCGACCGCAGCCGCCTCCGTGGGCGAAAACCAACCCAGGTACATGCCGCCCAGGACCACCCCAAACAGGCCCACGACTTGCCAGATGGACTTGAACGCGCGCAAACGCTCGGCCCAGCCATACCGCGGCCCGGCGGGGCCGGCTGCCGCGTTGCGTTGCACCGAATACCACACAGCCCCCATGTACAGCAACATGCCAAGCAACCCTGGCAGGATCCCCGAGAGAAACAACTTTCCGATGGACTGCTCGGTCATCAATCCGTAGATCAGGAACAGTATCGAGGGCGGGATCATCACGCCGAGGGTTCCACCGGCGGCGACCGACGCGGTAGCCAGCGAATCGGAGTAACCCAGGCGCCGCATCTCCGGCAAGGCGACCCGTCCCATGGTGGCGGCGGTCGCGATACCCGAGCCGCAAATCGCACCGAAGATGGTGCAGGCACCGATGGTGGCCATGGCCAGGCCACCGCGTAAATGGCCAATGAGGGCGGCCACAAAACTGTACAGCGAGCGCGACAAACCCGCGTGGGCAGAAAAAACGCCCATCGCCACAAACAACGGCACGATGGACAACGAGTATGGAAAGGCGGCTTCAAATGCCGAGCGCCCGAGCATGAAACCCGCAGCCGAAAAACCGGTGGTGAGTGTCACGCCCGCAACACCGACCAGGCCCATCGCCACCGCCACCGGCATGCGCAGCATGATGAGGGCGATGACGATGGCGAAGCCGAGCAGTCCGAGTGCGGGGCCTTGCATGTCGCTTGGGGTCCGGGTGATGCCTGGGCGATCTGGCTAGAAAGGGCAGTCCGGGTCGAACTTCGGCTTGCGGCGCTCCTTGTGGCTGGCCACGCCCTCATGTACGTCCGGTCCTGAAAATCCCATGAACTCCAGCGCCAGCGACGAATCGAAGGTCGGGCCCATCATGCGCAGCCAGTTGTTAAGCGCGTACTTGGTCCAGCGGATCGCGGTCTGGGACCCCGCAGCGAGCCGGTTCGCGATCTCAAACGCCTTGGCCACCAGTTCGTCCTCGTCCACACACACGGCTACCAGGCCAATTCGTTCGGCTTCCTCGCCGCTCATGGCCTCGCACAGCATCAAATAGTATTTGGCCTTGGCCATTCCGCACAGCAGGGGCCAGATGATGGCCGCATGATCCCCGGCAGCAACACCCAGGCGGGTGTGCCCGTCCACGATCTTGGCGGTCCGGGCGGCAATCGGAATGTCGGCCAAAAGGCCCGCCACCAGGCCGGCCCCGACGGCCGGGCCATGCATCGCCGAGACAATCGGTTTGTCGCAGTTGATGACGTTGTACACCAGGTCGCGGGCCTCCTTCCAGACCCGCGCCCGCACCGAAAAGTCGTTCGCCATGTCGCTCACCAGGCCGAAGTCGCCGCCCGCTGAGAAGCCTTTGCCCTCCCCGCGCAGGATCGCGACACGCACGTCGGAATCGTCACCAATGTCGCGCCAGATTCTGGACAACTCCTGGTGCCCTGAATGGTCGGCCGTGGCAAGCCTGCCGGCCGCGGCGCCCTTTGCACCCATGACAACTTCGAGCACACCGTTGTCGTGGTGCCGTATGTCCAGCGTCTTGTAGTGGCCGTAGCGGTTCATATCTTTTTGCGTCCTTGCCAGTAGGGTTCCTTCAGCAGGTTCTTCTGGATCTTGCCGATCGGTGTTTTCGGAAATTCGGTGACAAATTTGATCAGGCGCGGGCGCTTGAGGCGCGCCAGCTTGGCCTCGCATTGGGCGACCACCTGCTCCTGGGTCAGGGTCATACCGGGCTTGACGGCGATGTAGGCTGCCGGCAATTCGCCGAAGTGCGCATCCGGTATGCCAAACACGGCGCACTCCGCAACCGCTGGCAGCGCATACAGGGCGTCTTCGATTTCCTTCGGGTAGACGTTCTCGCCACCTGAAATCA
>JAJAZK010000473.1 GCA_026785765.1 Rhodoferax sp.
GGCATGCCGCGCCCGGCCTGTGCGGTGCGGCGGATCCCGTTCCTGATCCCGCTCACTGCGCAATGCACCGACCTCGAGCCCACGCGGTCGATCTACGCGACGCTGGCTTCGATGGAGTCGCACGATGTGCCGTCGCTCTCATTCACGCCCGGCTTCCCCGCTGCAGATTTTCCGGAATGCGGACGGGTGGTGTTCGCCTACGGCCGTCGCGCCGGGGACGCCGATGCCGCAGTGGCGGCACTTGCGCGCAGCGTCGAGCTGGAGGAGGCGCGCTTCGACCTGCCAGTGTTGTCGGCCGAGGCGGCCGTACGCAGGGCGATGCAGATCGCACTGCGTGCGTCACGGCCGGTGGTGATTGCCGACACCCAGGACAACCCCGGCGCAGGCGGGGACTCCGACACCACTGGCATGCTGCGCGCGTTGCTGGCCTGTGGCGCGCGCGACGCGGCGCTCGGATTGATGGTCGACCCGGCCGCTGCGGCTGCGGCGCATGCCGCCGGTGTGGGTGGCAGTGTCACGCTCGGACTGGGCGGACGCTCCGGCATGCCAGGCGACGCACCGCTGCAGGCGACCTATCGGGTGCAGGCGTTGTCGGACGGCCATGTGCAGTGCAATGGCGCGTTCTCGCGCGGTGCAAACATGAACCTCGGAGCGAGCGCCTGCCTGTTGATCGATGGCGTGCAGGTGGTGGTGACCAGCCGCAAGACGCAGTTGGCCGACCAGGCACTGTTCCGCTTCGTCGGCATCGAGCCAACGCAGCAGGCGATCCTGGTAAACAAGAGCTCGGTGCACTTCCGCGCCGACTTCACGCCGATCGCGCAGGAGATCCTGATCGCGGCGGCGCCCGGCCCGATGATCGCCGACCCCAGCGCCTTTGCATGGACGCGGCTGGCCCGCGGCATACGACTAAAGCCGCAGGGACCGGCGTTCGAGCCACATTGACCGGTTTCGCGTTTACACCGGTGCCTGTTTGCAAGGCGCGAAGATGCGAACGGTGCAATCGCGACAGATGTCCGGATTGAGCCGGTGGTACAGAGTGCGGAAGACATCGTCGCCGAGTTTGAAGAAGTTCTCTGCCCCAATCACCTCGAAAGCGCCGGAGCGCCGCAGCATCTCCATTGGTTCGTTCTTCAGGTTGAAGATATACAGCGCGCCACCCATGGCGCGGCGCCGTTTGGCTTCTTGAGCCAGCAACTGCGCGCCGGCCAAGTCGACGAAATTGATACCGGATGCGACGAGCAGCACGTGGCGTTGTTGCGGATTGCGTTCGTCTATCTGCTGCAGCGCCTGCTGCAGGTGGTTGACCGCGCCGAAAAAGATCGAACCGTTGAGCCGCACCACCTTGAGCTGCGGGCAGTCAGGCAGGCCGGTGTCGGTGGCGAAGCCGAGCACATGTTCGGCATCGGCGGGTTTCACGTCTTCCAGCGGCGGGCGCGAAGTGCGGTTCAGGTACAGCATCAGCGAGAGCAACACACCGATATAGATCGCGAACTCCAGGTCCAGGGTCAGCGTGGCGACAAAGGTGGCGATCAGCACACCAGTCTCGGCGCGGCTGGCGCGCACGATCTCGGCAATGTGGTGGCGGTCCACCAGCCCCCACGCCACCACGAACAGGATGCCGGCCATCGCCGGCAGCGGCAGGTAAGCGGCCAGTGGCGCCAGGAACAACATGATCAGCAGCAGGAACACGGCGGACAGGATCGCTGCGAGTGGCGTTTTGGCGCCCGCCTCGTAGTTGAGCCCGCTACGGTTAAAGGAGCCGCTGGACGCATAGCCCGAGAAAAACGCGCCCGCCAGATTAGACAGGCCCTGACCGACAAACTCCTGGTTGCCGTCGATGCGTTGCCCGCTCTTGAGGGCAATTGCGCGAGAGATCGACACCGCCTCGGTCAGTGCCAGCAGGGCCACGGCAATGGCGATCGGGATCAGCGTGTGGATCGTCTCCAGCGACAGGTCGGGGTGGGACAGCGGCGGCAAGCCGATCGACAGGGCGCCGATGCTGCCGATGCCGGTGCGCTGCAAACCGAACAACTGGTTTAACAGCGCCGCCAGCAGGCTGCCAGCCACGAGCGCGATGATCATGTGCGGCAGCCTGGGCAAAAAGCGCCGCGCCAGCAGACTGCATAACACGGTGAAGACCGCCACACCCGTGATGTAGGGGTTGATTTGTCCGACCTGCTGCGCCCACGCAGCCAGCACCTGCCACACCGACGCCCCGCGTTCGATGCTGATACCAAAGAAGTTGCGGACCTGGCTGGCTGCGATCAACACGGCCGCGCCGGTCGTGAAACCGACCACCACTGTGTGTGAGACAAAGTTCACGAGAGTCCCCAACCGCAACCCGCCGAGCAGCAACTGGAACACACCTACCAGCAGCGTCAATGTCAGCACCAGCTTGACATACTCCGGGCTACCCACGGTGGCCAGCGGGCTCATGGTGGCAAACACTACGATGGAGATCGCCGTGGTTGGCCCAGAAACCAGATGCCAGGACGAACCCCACAACGCGGCAACGATGGCTGGCAACATTGCCGCGTACAGGCCGTATTCGGGTGGCATGCCAGCGATGGTGGCAAACGCCACGCCTTGCGGCACCAGCACCAGGCCGCCGGTCAACCCGGCGATGGCGTCGGCGCGCAGCGTGCGCGGGTTGACCTTCGACCACCAGCGCAAAAAGGGGAAAAGGCGGAGCAGCCAGTAAGAGGCGGGCATGTTTGTCATGGCCCAGGCAGCAGCGCCCACAGCGGCACCGCTTCGATGTGATCGGACAGATGGTACCGGTGTGGGCCGGGATGGACAACATACAAGGCATCGAGCTGCAGGTCATCAGCGGCGATGCGCATGCTGGGAGTGATCCTTGGGACATCCGCGCGTTTGAACTCGACCCCGATGCGTTGCCGACCTCTGAGCATCAGCAGGTCGAGTTCCGCTCCCTGGTGGGTTGCCCAGAAAAATGCTTCGTCCGGCTTGGCGATACGCAGAACCTGCTCCAGCGCAAACCCTTCCCAACTCGCGCCGCATTGTGGGTGGGTTAGCAGCTCAGTCATGGTCTTTACGCCCATCAATGCGTGTAGCAGACCGGTGTCGCGGAAATAGACCTTGGGCGCCTTGACCTGGCGTTTCCCCAGGTTCTGGTGCCAGGGCTGCAGTTGTCGAATCATCAGTGTCTGTGTCAGTGTGTCGAGGTAGCGGCGGATGGTCGGCTCGGACACGCCCATCGACTGGGCCGGCGGCGCGGCCGACCAGATTTGCCCATGGTAGTGGGCAAGCATGGTCCAGAAACGCAGCATTGCCGGGGCCGCGATGTTGATGCCGAACTGCGGCAGGTCGACCCGCACATGGTCTGCCACGGCGTTGTGGCGCCAGACCAGGCTGTCTTCATTGGTGGCAGCGAGGTAAGAGCGTGGGAACCCGCCGCGCAGCCACAGTTCCATCGCAGCGGCCTCGCTGTAGTGCCCCAGGGCGCCAATTTCGGCCAGGTCGAATCCGCCGACTTCGAAGGTCTCGACCCGGCCCCGCAAGGATTCGCCGGCCTGGCGCAGCAAAGACGGCGACGCGCTGCCGAGCAACAGGTATTGGCCCGGCGCGTCGGATCGGTCCAGCAGTACCCTGAGCAAGGGGAACAGGCCGGGTTGGCGCTGGACCTCGTCGATGACCACAAGCCCGGCCAGATGCTGCAAGGTTTGCGCCGGCTCCTGCAGCCTCTGGGCATGCGGTGGGTACTCCAGGTCGAAGTAGTTGGGTGATTGCCGACTCAGGAATTGGTGCGCGAGTGTGGTCTTTCCGGTCTGGCGCGGCCCGTTCAGCACCACGGCCCGCGAGCGGGTTAGCGCTGTGCGGATCGTGTGTTCCAGCCGGGTGCGTGAAAGCATCTCCAGATGCTAACAGCATTAACC
>JAJAZK010000474.1 GCA_026785765.1 Rhodoferax sp.
GGCCCGCCTGTTTTGAGCACTGCAGCGGCTCACCCCGAAGGGGGCTGCGGCTTGGGCCGCGTGGACTGGGCACACGCTTGCGCGCAGGCTCAAAATTTGGCGATCCATCCCGCGTGTACAGGCCCTCGGGTCACCACACCCGAAAAGCCGATAAGTTCCGCATAACGCGCAACACGGCACTAGCAGCCCGGCCCTCACGCAGAATCATCCAAAAAATGACTGGTGGCAAATTCATTGCCGATGAAAGTGTTTAACATTTCCGACACCGGCGTTGAATAATTTCACGCGCCGCCGCACTTTGAATCTTCAACCGGAGCCACCTCCATGAACGACACGCAAGACAACCCGATGGGCCTGATGGGCTTCGAATTTGTCGAGTTCGCCTCTCCCACGGCCAACGTGCTCGAGCCGGTTTTCGAGATGCTCGGGTTCTCGCGCGTGGCCGAGCACCGTTCCAAGGATGTGACGCTGTACCGCCAGGGCGACATCAACTTCATTGTCAACCGCGAGCCGCGCAGTGTGGCGTCCTATTTCGCCGCCGAGCACGGCCCCTCGGCCTGCGGGCTGGCTTTTCGAGTGAAGAATTCGCGCCTTGCATTCGAGCGTGCACTTGAGCTTGGCGCGCAGCCGGTGGAACTGCGTACCGGGCCGATGGAACTGCATCTGCCGGCCATCAAGGGCATTGGTGGCGCGCCGCTGTATCTGATTGACCGCTTCGAGGAAGGAAAATCCATCTACGATATCGACTTCGATTTCATCCAAGGGGCCGAGCGCCACCCGGTCGGACACGGCCTGAAAATAGTCGACCACATGACCCACAACGTCTACCGGGGACGTATGGCCTACTGGGCGAAGTTCTACGAGTCGCTGTTCAACTTCAGCGAGATGCGTTTCTTCGATATCAAGGGGGAGTACACCGGGCTGACGTCGAAGGCGATGGCGGCGCCGGACGGCAAGATCCGCATCCCGCTCAATGAAGAGGCGTCTGGCAGCGCCGGACAGATCGAGGAGTTCCTGCTCAAGTTCAACGGCGAGGGCATACAGCATATTGCGCTGTTGTGTGACGACATCTGTGCCAGTGTGGACAGCCTGCGCCGCGCCGGTGTTCCGCTCATGACAGCGCCTTCGGCCAAATACTACGACATGCTTGAGGGCCGTCTGCCGGGTCATGGGGAGCCGGTCCAGCAGCTACAGGCGCGCGGCATTCTGATCGATGGCTCCACTGCTGGCGGCAAAAAGCGAGTGCTGCTGCAGATTTTCTCGAATACGCTGCTGGGGCCGGTGTTCTTCGAGTTCATACAGCGCAAGGGCGACGATGGTTTTGGCGAGGGCAACTTCAAGGCCCTGTTCGAGTCGATCGAACGGGACCAGGTCGAGCGCGGCGTCATCCAGACCGCCTGAGTTTTAGAGCATGAAACACGGAGCCGCCGCAGGCGCGCAACCGCAGCGCGCCGACTGGACCATCGACCAGGGCTGGGCCAACTACAGTGCACAGGACCACGTGGTCTGGCGCACCCTGTTCGAGCGCCAGAGCGCTCTGCTACCGGGGCGCGCCTGCGACGCCTTTGTAGACGGCATGCGCCGCCTGCCCATGGAGGCCACCGCCATCCCCGACTTTCGCGTTTTGAATGAAGTGCTGCTGCCGCGCACTGGCTGGCAGATCGTCGCCGTTCCCGGGCTGTTACCGGACGAGGTTTTCTTCGAACACCTGGCGCAGCGCCGCTTTCCGGCCGGCCAATTCATCCGCCGCGCCGATCAGCTGGATTACCTGGAAGAGCCCGACGTCTTCCACGACGTGTTCGGCCATGTGCCCATGCTCATGAACCCGGTGATCGCCGATTTCGTGCAGGCTTATGGCGTGGGCGGTTTGCGCGCGCGGCAGCTCGGCGTGTTGCAGCATCTGGCGCGGGTCTACTGGTACACCGTCGAATTTGGTCTGGTACGCCAGGCAGACGGATTGCGAATCTACGGCTCCGGTATCGCCTCGTCGTTTACGGAGAGCGTGTTCGCGCTGGACGACGCCTCACCGAATCGGATAGCCTTCGACCTGGAGCGCGTGATGCGCACGGACTACCGCATCGATGATTTCCAGGAAAGCTACTTTGTGCTCGACAGCCTGGACGATCTGCTGGCGCTGGCAAACATCGACTTTGCACCGCTCTATGCTAAGGTCCAGGCCGACGCCGCGCTCCAGCCTGGTGACGTGTTGCCCACCGACCGTGTGTTACAGCGCGGCACTGGCACCTACCACACTGCACGCAGCGCCCAGGCATGCTCTGCATAACTCCCGCCATGCGCGTTCGAATCCGAAACGAATTCGCCGTGCCAAGGTGAATCACATGGAGCGGGCGCCGCGGTAACGTTGCGCGCAAGGGGGCGCAGGCGCTGCGCTGCGGGCCGATCGGCGCCATCATCTCGCGGCTCCTGGGGCCGCCGGTTCACTGGGCCACGTTTTTTGTACTCCGACGACCATCTCAAGAGAGTTCAACTTGAAGGGATCCACGTGCCACAAGGTGCCCCAATAAAACAAACCGGCAGGCCGCTGCCGCCGTCCATCCTGGGCTACGTCCGGCGCGTCAGCGGACGGCACCAGCTAGGCCTGCTGCTGCTGTCGGTTATCGTGTTCTTGCTGACTTTGGCGCCGCTCGAGATCCAGCGGCGCATTGTCAATGACGCGATCAGCAAAGGCGCGTTCATGCCGATCGTGTGGCTGGCGCTGGCCTATTTCAGCGTGTCGCTGCTGCAGGGCGGCATCAAGTTGGGCCTGAACATCTACCGCAGCTGGGTCAGCGAGATGGCGGTGCTGGACCTGCGGCGGCTGGTGTCCGCGCGGGCACTCGATGCGGCGCAGCACCCCGCCAAGGCAGCCGCCAAAGGGACGGAGGTCTCGATGATTTTGTCCGAGGTTGAGCCGCTCGGCGGCTTTGTCGGCATCAGCGTGTCCGAGCCGCTGCTGCAGACCGGTGTGCTGGTCAGCGTGTTCGGCTATCTGGCGTTCCTGCAGCCGCTGGTAGCCCTGTTGTGCGCTCTGGCGTTTTCGCCCCAACTGGTATTCGTACCGCTGATGCAGCGCGCCATCAACCGCCGTTCGGCCGATCGCATCGAGACCTTGCGCAGCGTGGGCGGCAATATCGTCGGCACGGATGCCCAGGCGTCTGACATCGCAGAGCAGGACGGGCGGCTGCAGCGTGTGTTCCAGCTCAACATGGGCATCTTCAAGATCAAGTACTCGATGTATTTCCTGATGAATCTGCTGCAGCACCTGGGCGTGGGTACCGCATTGGGCGTGGGCGGTTATTTCGCGGTCAAAGGCCAGATCGACGTCGGCACCGTGGTGGCTTTCGTGTCCGGCCTGGCCAGGGTCAACGACCCGTGGGGCGACCTGGTCGACTGGTTCCGCGAGATGACGCTGGCGCGTACGCGTTACCGGCTTTTGCGCGACGCGATGGAGATGCCGCGCCAGCGCGATGATTGAAGCCGCCAGATCGCAGGTCTTGGCGGTCTAGTTCCGCCGGTGGTGGATGCCGGCTTCGGTTACCACGACGTCCATCGCGATGTCGTGGGGCTGGGGAAAAATAGTGTCGATGCGGCTTAGTTCGAAGGCGATGCCGATGCATAGCACCTGGTGTCCGGCAAGTTCCGCCAGCGTTCGGTCGTAATACCCGCCGCCATAACCCAACCGGAAACACTGCGCGTCGAAGCCAACGGGCGGCATCAGCAACAGGTCGGGTATGAGCAGCTCCGTGCCCTGGGGAACTGGCAGGTTGAACACGCCCGGCACGGTCGCGACACCCGGCCACCATTCGCGAAACTGCAGGGGATGGGCCTTTTCCACCACCACCGGCAACACGGTACGTACGCCGCAATTGCGCCAATGGCGCACCACGTGGCGTGGCTCGAATTCGCCTTTGAACGGCCAGTACAGCGCGACAACCGTACCCGCTTTGGGGGTGAAGTGCGTGAGCAGAGTCTCCGTGATCACTGTCTGGTGGCGCAAACGCTGCTCCGGCACCAAGGCCATGCGTCGCGCCAGCAGTTCGGCACGCTGCGCGCGCCGCCATCCGGCCAGGTCATCGGGAGGAGCCATGCTGCCCAGCATAACGCGGCCTTTTCCTACATGCTCTACGCGCGTGCAAGGGCGTCTGCCCTCTACCGTGCAGCGCTCGTTGCAGCTAAGATGATTTGCATGAAAAATCCTATAATCGGCCAACTGGCCGTAGTGCTCTGCTGTCTCGGTGCCGCCACGGTTGCCTACGCAGGCTGCGACGACAAACCCGCAGCTGGCGTCAACTGGACCGACTGCGAGAAGCACCGCCTGATCCTGCGCAAGGCCGAACTTCAGGGCGCCAAACTGGTCAACGCCGACCTGAATGGCACGGATCTGGAGGGGGCCAACCTGTCCGGCGCAGACCTCACGCGCGCCAGCGTGGACCGGGTTCGCCTCAGCGGCGCGGACTTGTCGCGTGCCAAACTCGTTCGGCTCAGCGGCTATCGAACCAACTTCAGCAAGGCCAAGCTGGTCGGCGCTGACCTCACCAAAGCGGAACTGGCACGCTCCAACCTGGCCGGCGCCGATTTGACGGGAGCCAACCTGGCCAAGGCGGAGTTGCAAAGGGTATCGCTCGAGGCAGCCGAGAAGACAGGCGCCTATCTAGCGGGAGCCGACTTGGCGCGGGCGAATCTGCAAGGCGCGAAACTCGGCGGCGCGCAATTGGGCGAGGCCCGGCTGTTCCGGGCTCGCATTGAAGGTGTGAACCTGTCGGCCGTGCTGGGTTTGACGCAGGCCCAGTTGCACTCTGCCTGCGGTGATCAGAGCACTGCGCTTCCCAAAGGGATCAAAATGCCGCCGCCTTGGCCATGCGCCAAGGAAGATTGACATACGAGACTCAACCCTGTTCGCGACGTCGATTCAGGGCAGCTCGCCCAAGCCGAGGCAGACGCTCCGCTGCTCTGGATCCGCCCTCAATGCAGTTTGACGTGGGGCTCGGTGCGCCGGGTGATCGTGCGAGCCAGGGTGTCGAGTGCCACCTTGACCCAGCCATGCAGTGCGAGCTCATGCATCTTGTAGAGGGACACATACATCCAGCGTGCAAACAAGCCCTCGATCAGCATCCCCTTGCCCGCTAAAAAGCCCATCATGCTGCCCACGGTGCTGTAGTTGCCCAGGGACACCAGCGAGCCGAAATCGCGGTACTCGTAGGGTTGGAGGGGCTGGCTTTTCAAAAGCCGCTGGATTTGTTTAAAAAGATGCGCGGCCTGCTGTTGGGCTGCCTGCGCGCGCGGCGGCACCCAGCCGCCCTTGCCGCCATCGGCCTTTTGCCAGTAAAGGGCGGCGCAATCGCCCAGCGCGAAAATAGACGGGTCGCGCGTGGTCTGCAGCGTTGGACTCACCACCAGTTGATTGATACGGTTGGTTTCCAGTCCCGCAACGTCCTTGAGGAAGTCTGGCGCCTTTATGCCAGCCGCCCAGACCACCAGTTCAGCCATCAGTACCCGCCCGTCGCCCAGGCGCACGCCGTCGTGAAGCACCTCTGCGACCTTGGCATCGGTATAGACC
>JAJAZK010000475.1 GCA_026785765.1 Rhodoferax sp.
CCGCCGGCCACGAGCCCGCCGCAGGGGACCCAGGCATGCGCCAACGATCAGCAGCCCCGTGCGCGAAGCGCGGAGAAACGGGCACTGTGGCCGCAACGCGCTGCTTTGCCACACCCGATAAGGGCGGTACTCCCGTTTTGAGCACTGCAGCGGCTCACCCCGCCAGGAGGTCGGGGCTGGGCAAATTGGCAACACGCATGTACATCCCGCAGGAGCGCGTGTTCAGTTACCTGGGCATTGCCCGTTCGACCGCCATCCGCAAGATCGAGCAAGACAAGCCGTTGGCAACTGACGAAGGCGAACGCGTGCCTGGCTTGGCCCGTCTGATTGGTCTGATCGAGAAAGTCGTCCGCGATTCCGGCGAGCCAAAAGGTTTCGACGCTGCACGCTGGATCGCAGCTGGCTCGAGCAACCATTGCCGACGCTGGCCGGAAAAACACCGGGCGGGTTCATGGACACGGCCACCGGGCAGCAACTGGTGGCTGGTTTGCTGGCCCAGATGCACCTGCACCTGCACCGCAATTACTGGCACAGTTGCCCTCGCCACTTGTTGCAGCGTAGGACATCTACTACCTGATCGGGCGGCCGTGTCCGCTTTCCCGGCCGCGGCGAACACCTGACACTGACTGAGCATTGACACCGTGGCTGCCGCCGGCAGACGCCGCGTCTAGGGAGATATCCATGAAGAACTTTGTCAGACATTCATTCGCGCTGGTCGCCGTCGCGATCGCGAGCCAGGCTTCGGCCCAAATCACATTTTACGAACGTGAGGCCTTTCAGGGCGACTCCTTCACCACGCGAAAGCAGATCGTGGACCTCGGCAGGTTTGGCTTTAACGACAGCGCATCGTCAGTAGTAGTTACGTCGGACAACTGGGAAGTATGCGAAGACGTACGTTTTGGCGGCCGCTGTTCGGTCCTGCGACCCGGCCAATACCCGACGCTCAGGGATATGGGACTGGGAAACCGCATATCCTCCGTGCACGCCGCTCCACGTGTACCAGTACCGGTGCCGGCTCCGGCGGTAACGACTCCGGCGATAACGAGCATGGTCTTCTACTCAAAGGAAAACTTTGTTGGCCGCTCCGTCACCGCGCAGGACGATCTGGCCAACTTCGGCCCGACCGGCCTCGACGACCGGGTGTCATCGGTAGAGGTTATCGGTGGGCCGTGGGAGGTCTGCCAGGACGCCGGTTTTTCCGGTCCCTGTGTCATCCTTCGTCCCGGCAAGTATCCGTCGCTGAAGGCGATGGGCTTTGAGAACCGCATTTCCTCGGCGCGGGGCCTACGGGACAATGCGGCGCCAGCAGCAGCGCCGCGCGTCGTCGTCTATGAGCGCGAGGGTTTCGCAGGAAGGTCTTTCGTTGCTCAGGGCGACGTGTCGGATTTAGGTCGGACCGGCTTCAACGATCGGGCGTCCTCCGTCGACGTGCTCGGCGGATGGTTCGAGGCCTGCCAGGGCGCCAGCTTCTCGGGACCGTGTGTATTCCTTCGACCCGGTCGTTATCCCTCATTGACATCACTCGGACTCGACAACAGAATTTCATCGGTGCGGCTTGCCAGTGGTGACGGCCGTGCCTTTGACAATCGTCCGCTCGCAACCACGCCGGCCGCCGCTTACTACGATCCACGTCGCCGTGACAATGAGGCACTGTTTGAGGCCAATGTGACGGCCGTGCGCGCCGTGGTCGGAACACCCGAGCAGCGTTGCTGGGTGAATCGGGACCAAGTCGCGATCGAGCCGTCCCGCTCGAATGTTCCCGCCGGCATCATTGGCGCTGTGATCGGTGGCATCCTCGGTCACCAGATTGGCGACGGAAAGGGCCGTGACCTTGCCACGGTGGGTGGCGTCGTCGCCGGTGGCCTGATCGGCACAAATATCGGTCGCGATGGCCGTCCGACGGCGCAAGCCCAGGATGTGCAGCGATGCACCACGGTGCCAAGCCAGGCGCGAGCGGAACTGTGGGACGTTACATACCTGTTCCGCGGCCAGGAACACCGTGTGCAGATGACCTCGCCACCGGGCGCGACGATCATCGTGAACCGGGACGGCGAGCCGCGCGTCTAGCTGGGCGGCACACGCAGCGGCCGCCCGTCGGGCAGGCCGCAGCGCACGACCATCACTACTGCGCCTGTGCCTTCACGGCAAATACCGCGACGGCCGTCCCCTTCCCCTTGAACTGAACCTCGCCAATGTATTCGCATGGCACGCGCTCAACCAGTGCCGCCTGTGTGTCGCCGTCAAGCAGGATGCCGCGCCCGGCCACCTTGGTGTGCGCCTCAAGCCGTGCCGCCAGGTTTACTGTATCGCCGATACAGCTGTAGGTGGCGCGTTGCTGGGTGCCGGTGTAGCCGGCCACGACTTCACCGGACGCGATGCCGACGCCGATGCGAATCGGCTCCTTGTCAAGCGCGACCCGCTCGACGTTGAACATCTCGATCATCTCCTGCATGTCCAACGCCGCGCGCACCGCCGCCATTGGCGCATCGGCCAACGGCAGTGGCGCACCAAAGATCGCCATCAGGCCGTCACCGATCATCTGGTTGACGACGCCGCCGTGGCCGCTGATGGCGTCGAACATCAATGCGTAATAGGAGTTGAGCAGTTCGATCGTTTCCTCCGGCGTCTGCGACTCTACCAGCGAGGTGAAGCTGCGGATGTCAGAAAACATCACCGTGCACGATACGCGTCGCCCGCCCAGGCTAAAGCCCGATTGCTGCAAGTCTTCGGCCACCTCGGAAGTGGCAAAACGCCGTACAAGTTCCTTCTGCTGCTCGCGCAGACGCTTTTTCTCCAGGCTCGAGTTGATGCGGGCCTTTAGCAGCACCGGGTTGACCGGCTTGGGCAGATAGTCGTCGGCGCCGAGCTCGATGCAGCGCGCCACATGGGCCACGCCTTCCAGCGAACTGGTCACGATGACCGGGAAATCGCGCAGTTTCTTGTCTCCCACCATCTGCTCAAGCACACCAAAACCGTCGAGCTCGGGCATCTCCATGTCCAGCAGCATCAAATCAAACGACTCTGACCGCAGCATTTCCAGCGCGATACGGCCGTTCTCCGCGCTCGCCACGCGGTGCCCCTGCAACTCCAGGCTGCGCGTCAGCAACAGGCGGTTGACCTTGTTGTCGTCCACCACCAGCAGGCGGGAGCCGCGATCAGCCATTACAAAGTGCCTTCAAAGCCGCAGCAGCTTGGGTGTAGCTGGCTTCCAGCGCGTCCAGGGGCGCACTGCTCCCTGTCACTCCACCCAATTCCAGGTCACGCGCCATTTCGGCAAGCCTGGTCGCACCGAAGGTGTTGCTGTTGGATTTGAGCGAATGCGCTGCGCGGCGGAAAGCGTCGGCATTCTGCGCAACCTGCGCCGCGCGTAGCTCGACCAGCATGCCGGGGGCTTCTTCAAAGAAAGTGCCGACCAGTTCCCCGACGAACTCGGCACCGGCTGCCTCCTGCAGTTCGGCAAATACAGCCATGTCGATTGTTGTACCGGACATTTTTCAGACTTCCTCGCTTCGAAAATCACTGCCAGCGCTGAATCGGCCGACGGGCAGAAAGGCAGACAGTAGACCACGGATGAAATTTGGCAAAGGGTCCTTTTGACAGGTCAACCATTCAGCTTGGATTATCATCCATATCATCCAAATTTCACCAATTGGTAATTTTTGGTATATTTCACCCATCCCCAACCATTGGATCGACATCATGTCCATGACTCTACAACTCGATGCCATCAATGTCCTGCGCCGTACGCCGGCGTCGGATGTCAAGAAGCTCGGCTGGCGCGGCGTCGTCAAGACCGTCCAGCGCGAAGGCAAGGTGCTGGTCACCAACCATGACGCACCAGAAGCAGTCATCCTTTCGCCGCAAGAGTATGAGTCGATCAAGTTGGCGCTGGAGCAAGCCGCCGCCCGCACCGAGCCCTCGCTTGATGCCCTGCGCGAAAAATTCGATGCTCGGCTGGCCGCCTTGCAGGCACCCGACGCCGCCGACCTTCTGCGCAGCGTGATGCAAGGCCCGGCGAAGCTCGATGGAAAGGTGCGCGCAGGCGACACGTTTTGATGGCCCTGCCGGTCCTCTTCGTACTGGCCGGCGTCAACGGCGCTGGCAAGAGCTCGGTCGGCGGTCATTTGCTGGAGCAGGCCGGGCTGGCGTGGTTCAACCCCGACAGCTTCGCCCGCGCGCTGGTGGCCGACACCGGCTGCAGCCAGGCCGACGCCAACGCCGCCGCCTGGCATGAAGGCCTGCGTCGGCTGGACGCGGCGCTGGCGCAGGGCCTCAACCACGCATTCGAGACCACACTGGGCGGCAATACGATTACCGCAAGACTGAAAGCCGCAGCACAGACGCACGATGTATTGCTGTGGTTTTGCGGGCTGTCGTCGCCGGAGCAACACATTGCGCGTGTACGCGCGCGCGTCGCGGCGGGTGGTCACGACATTCCCGAGGCAAAAATCCGCGAACGCTGCACAACTGCCCAGCAGAACCTGATAACCCTGTTGCCGCACCTTGCGCACCTGCAGGTCTATGACAACAGTGTTGAAGCCGCGCCCGGCAATGCTGTTCCCGATCCGGTCCTGGTCGCCGAAATGCGGGGCGGCAAGCTCATCTTCCCGACCACATTCGAAACACTTGCGGCTACGCCCGACTGGGCCAAACCGCTGCTTGAGGCTGTGCTGGCGCTGGAGAGCTGATTTCATCGGTGCGCAGCCCATGTCAGATACGGGCGCGGGGCGCTGAATTGTTCAGCGCCTCGACCAAAGCGTCCACCCGGATCGGCTTGGTGACATAGTCGTCCATGCCTGCCGCCAGGCACTCCTCGCGGTCGCCCTGCATCGCATTGGCCGTCATGGCGACGATGCGTGGTCTTTCCCCTGGTTTGTACTTGGCGGTGATGCGCCGCGACGCCTCCAGCCCATCCATCTCCGGCATCTGCACGTCCATCAGCACCACGTCGTAGGTCTAGCGTTCCACGCATTCAATCGCCTCGATGC
>JAJAZK010000476.1 GCA_026785765.1 Rhodoferax sp.
CCACTGCCAAGCCTGAAACCATCGCTGCCCAAGCCCTGGGCTGGATCGACCAAACGACCCGGGCGGTCACGCCGCCGATCCACATGTCGTCGACGTATTTGCGCGACGAAGACAACCAATATCGCTCGGGGCGGGTGTATGCGCGCGCCGACAACCCGGCCTTCGACCAGGCTGAGGCGGTTCTGACGCAGTTGGAGAACGGGGCCGACGCGGCACTGTTCGCTTCCGGCATGGCGGCCGCGACTGCCGTGTTCCAGGCGCTGGCGCCAGGAGACCATGTGCTGGCGCCCAAGGTGATGTACTGGTCGCTGCGCAACTGGCTGCTGAACTTCGCCACCCACTGGGGCCTGCAGGTGGAACTGGTCGATATGGCCGATCCGGCCGCTATTGCGGCTGCACTGCGTCCCGGCAAGACCCGTCTGGTATGGATCGAAACCCCGGCCAATCCCTTGTGGACGATTACGGATATCGCAGCGACGGTGGCAATCGCGCACGCTGCCGGTGCCCTGGTTGCGGTGGACTCGACGGTGGCGAGCCCGGTGCTGACGCGCCCGCTTGAGCTGGGCGCCGACATCGTCATGCATGCAGCTACGAAATACCTCAACGGGCATTCGGACTTGATCGCAGGTGTGCTGGTGGCGCGCGAGAACAACGCGTTCTGGCAGCGCATCAAGTCGGTGCGTGCCCAGCTCGGCGGAACCCTCGGCTCGTTCGAGGCCTGGTTGCTGTTGCGCGGCATGCGCACCCTGTACCTGCGGGTGCGTGCTGCGTCGGGCGCGGCGCAACACATTGCCGAATTCTTCTCCCGCCATCCGCAGGTGCAAGAGGTCCTGTATCCGGGTTTGCCGCAGTCGCCAGGCCACGCGGTCGCCGCGCGCCAGATGCATGGCGGGTTTGGCGGCATGTTGTCGATTCGTGTGGTTGGTGGTGAGGCAGCGGCCATCCGTACTGCGGCCAGGGTCGCGCTGTGGAAACGCGCCACCTCGCTTGGCGGCACCGAGAGCCTGATCGAACACCGCGCCAGCATCGAGGGCGCTGCATCGCCAGTACCGACCGATTTGCTGCGTTTGTCGGTAGGGCTGGAAGACTGCCAGGACCTGATTGACGACCTTGCGCAGTCACTAACACATGCACACGGGTAAAATCAGTAGATCATTCTCATGAAAGAACCCATGACACAATTTACAGAGGGATTGACCGATGGCCAAAGCTGAGGCAAAAACTTCTGTGATGGCGGATGGCCTGCGCTACAAATCCAAGGCTTCCGGATCGCCGTTTGCGGCTGCCGCGTCGTTTGGCGGCGCCACCATGTCCTGCTTCATGTGCGGCAAACACCGCCCACGGTCATTGATGGGCACGCGCAAGGTGGCGGGCAAGTCGCAGACGGTATGTGCACCGTCGTGCAAGGCGCTCGACGAGTCTCTCGGCGCTGCCAAGTAGGCGCCCCCCCGGTTACAGGCGGTCCCACCAGGCCCGGGCGTCAAAGCCCAGCCCGGGCGTGCTGGACCTCTCGGTCAGCACCCGCAAGTGCAGGTGGCTGCGCGTCTAAATTGCGCGGTAACGCTGGGCCAGTCGCGCAATAATCCCTGTCCGCTCGTCCAGGAGGCTCAGGGTGCAGCAGCAAGCTGCCCGATAGACCAAGCCAGATTGGCACGCGCCTGCGCTTCGCAGCGTTGGTGGAACAAGTCGGTGTGGTAGATCCGCGGCCGGTCGAGGAACTGCTGCAGGATGGCGCTTCGGCGCACGCGGCGCTGGGCCAATGGCACCGCCGCAAATTCGGCTGCGATCTGCTGTTCGTAGGCCTCGAACACCGCACGCGGCTGACCCAGGATGGAGAGGTCCACATCCAGCAGCACCTGCTGGTCCAATGTGAGTGGTCGCCGGTCGTGGCAGGTCACCATGACCAGAGAGTGTGCGCGCTGCGCAGTGGCGATGCCAGCACCGGCCGCCAGCAGTGCTGCATGCGCCCAGTCTGCGCTGCGTTGTTCATTGTCGTGACTGCCCAAGTCGTAGATCGCGTCATGGAACCACAGGGCAAGCTGAACTTCACATGGGCGATCGGCAACGCCGCGCAACAGCTCAAACTGCCGCAAGCAGGCGTCCAGATGCCCGACGCTGTGGTACTTGCGGTGTGGCTCGGCGTAACGCGCCAGCAACTGGGGCAGCAAGGCCGGATCGGCCTGCAGGCAGCCCAGACCTTGCCACATCCTGTCCCAGGATGGCTGGTACTGCCTCAGCGTCCCCAAGGCCATCAGGCGGTCAGCCACGCTGCGCTGCGCCTCCAAAGTTCGGCGGCCAGCAGCTTGTCCTGGCCAAGGCTGCTGGGCATACGCTGTCGGCAATGGTCGTAGTACAAGCCGCTTTCGCTTGCCAGTTCGAGGGCGCTTCCGCAATACAGCGTCGTCAGCGCGCCTTTTTCGGTGCTGATCATGCGCAGCTTGAACAGCGGGCGGATCGGCCAGGGCAGCGAGCGCCAGATATCGGACGCGACGACGCCGGGGTGCAGCGCGTAGGTCGTGACACCGCTGCCCGCCAGCCGCCGGCCCAATTCGGCGCTGAACCACACATTGGCCAGTTTCGAGACCGCATATTCCTCGATTGCGGTACGGGTGCGTGTGGGTTTGCGCACCGCGTCCCAGTCGATGCCGCTGGTGCGCGTATGGGCGCGGCTCGCCACCGTGACAATCCGCGCCGGTGCCGACGCCTTGATGCGATCCAGCAGCAGGTCGGTCAACAGGAAATGGCCCATGTGGTTTACGCCAAATGCCAGTTCGAAACCGGACGCAGTAAGTCCACGGGTGCCGGCCAGGCCTGCGTTGTTGACCAACAGGTGCAGCGGCAGGTCGCGCGCCAGAAAGATCTGGGCGCACTGGCGCACCGAGGCAAAGTCGCCCAGATCCAGCGCCAGCGCTTCGACTTGGGCATTGCCGCTGGCCGCGCGAATCTGCTCGGCCGCGGCTTGCGCGTGCGCGCCAGAGCGGCAGGCAATGAACAGGCGCGCTCCCTGCCTGGCGAGTTCGCGCGCCGTGACCAGACCGATGCCGGTATTGGCCCCAGTAATCAGGGCGACGCGCCCAGAGAGCGGTTTTTCGGAGTTCAATGCCATGCTGCGCGGGTTTTGCTATTGGTCCGGAGGATTTAATCTATGTTAACGGCGCAATTGCCGCACCTGCCAGTCGGCCCGGCGGCACTGTTGGAAACACCTTCGCCTGCCGGCTGCGGTGGCGAGCGCCTTGGGAGCGGCCCGGCGGCACTCATGACGTGGACGGCTTCTTGCAGGAAATGACGAGCGCAATGCCTCCGAGGATGGCCACCGATGCGGCCACCAGCCGCAGGCTGAGTGCTTCGCCCAGCCACAGTACGCCACCGATTGCAGCGATCACGGGAACGCTGAGCTGAACCGTCGACGCGGTGGTGGCGCGCAGTCCGCGCAGGGCGGTGTACCAGACGGCGTACCCAAGACCGGAGGCTACCGCGCCGGACAGCGCCGCGTAGATGGCCCCGGCCATGTCGACGCGCGCCTGCGTCGCTGTTAGCAGGCTCAACAGGATTGCAAGTGCTGCTGCGCGCAGGAAGTTGCCCGCCGTGGCCTGGGTCGGGTCACCCGACCCCTTGGCGCGCAGGGAATACACGCCCCAGGCCACGCCCGCGCCGAGCATCAGCAGCGCACCCGCCAGCGGCGGCGCCGACAGACCGGGCAACACCAATCCGACCAGTCCACCCAAGGCGATCAGCAGCCCGGTGGCCTGCATCGCTGCCAGGCGTTCACCGTGCCACAGGCCCCAGGAGATCATGGTGGCCTGCACCGCACCGAACAGCAGCAAGGCGCCGGTGGCGGCCGTCAGGCTGATGTAAGCGTACGAGAATCCCGCCGCATACGCGAACAGCGCCAGCGCCGACGGCCAGCTGCCCAGTGGCCGGGACCCGGCGCCGCGGCTGCGCACGATCAGCCACAACACAAGAGCGCCCGATGCCAGCCGGATCGTCGTGAAGCTCGCCGGGTCGATGCCGGTGTCTTTCAGCGCCACGCGGCACAGCAGTGAATTGCCGGCGAAGGCGAGCATGGCGAAGGTAGTGGTGACCCAGACCGCAGTTGCACCGGAACGGGCATTGAGGGACATGATGCTATTCTGCGACCACAATCCCCTCGCCGCGAGCCAGATGCTGTGGAAACGCCGATCGTGTACTTTCACCGAACCTTGATGTCGGCCGTTCTGCTGCTGTTGCAGGCCCTTTGCGTCTGGCCGCTCGCCTGGGCGCAGCCATCCACCAATCTCGCGTCTACCGCCACGGCCACCCCTGCGAAGTTCGCCACTGTGTTCCGGATCCGCGGCACTGTCAGCGTGGTTGATACGGCTGGCGGCGCGGCGCGTGGCCTGCGCGAGGGCGATGTGATTCGCGTCGGTGAGCGGGTGACTGCAGATGCGACCGGTGAGGCGGTGCTGCGGACAGAGGATGCCGGTTTCCTCGCGTTGCGGCCGGGCGGGGTGTTCGTGGCCGAGAGTTTTTCGGCACTGGGCAATGCAAGCGACAACCTGACGCTGCGGGTGGTGGTGGGCGCTCTGCGCATCGTGAGCGGCTGGGTCAGCCATACCAACCGTTCCGGCGTACGGGTACTTACGCCGTCTGCCACGATTGGTATCCGGGGAACGGATCATGAGCCGTTCGTCCTGTCCTCAGACCTCTCGATGCAGACCGGCCAACCCGAAGGTACATACAACAAGGTCAACCGCGGCGGCACCACACTTGAAACCCGCGCCGGGCGACTCGACCTGGAGCCGGGCAAGGTCGGCTTCGTGCGGACCTCGCGTACGCGCGGCCTTTTGACGCTGTTGACTCCGGTGCTGCTGGACCGGGTACCGGAATTCTTTATGCCAGGCCAGTTCGATTCGGAACTCGATGGGTTGTCGGCGCAGGCGGACCAGGATGCGTTGCGGGAACTCGAGCGGCTGCGCAGCACGCTACCGGCGGGTCCTTCTCTGCCTGCTCCTGAAGGCAGGCTGCGTCCGGGCGTGGCGCCAGCGCCAGCTGCCGCGAAGGATGCTCTGCCTGCGACAAGGCCGTCTGCAGGCCTTGCCAGGGCGCCGCTCAATTGTGCGCCGCAATCCATTGCGCGCGAATGGCTCGGCCGGTTCGACGATGCCGTGGTCCGGCGTGACGCGTCCGCGGTAGAGGCTCTGTTTGCGTCCGAGTTGGTCGTCCAGGTGAAGGTGCTTGTGAAGGACGGTGCAACGTCGGAGTTCGAGGTCGGGCGTGACGACATGGTCAAGAGCGCAACCACCGCGCTCGAAGGCCTGACCGACTATTCGCAGCGTCGCCCGTCGATCGAGGGCCGCACCGATGGTGCTGCCGGATGTGACCGCGTCGCCGTGACTTCGCTTGTGATCGAACAGGGTCGCCAGAACGGCAAACCCTACCGGTTCGAGGCGATCGAGACCTACGTGCTTGAGCGACGTGCTGGCCGTTGGGTTGCGGTCAGGGCTTCAACGACACAGCGTTGAGCGCACCGGGTTGCGCGCCGCTGGGGGCGTTGCGCCGCCAGCCCTCAGTACGGTCGCCCGTTCTTGTGGGCGAATTGCCACGTGCCGCCGACCATGGTCGCCTGGATGTCATCGTCAGGGTAGGTCGCGCTGTCGCCCGGCAGGCGATCACCGAACTCAAGGTAGACCACATCGCTGCCGCTGCGGTTGACGAGGTGGTGGCCGTTGCCGGTGCCGGCCTTGAAACCGGCGCACATGCCGGGGGCCAATGGCGTTTCGCCTTCATCGGTGACCAGTGTTGCGTGGCCTTCGAGAAGGTAGATGAACTCATCCTGCAATGTGTGCGCGTGGCGCAATGCCGACGTGCCGCCCGGCGCCAGCCAGGTGAGATTGACGCCGAAATTGCCCAGGCCAAACACGTCCCCCAGTTGACGCTTGATGCGCCCCGCCATGCGCGACGCAAACGGCTCGGGATAATTACTGTTTTTGGTGCGCGGCGGGACGTCGGAGGCGACGATCGCGATCGGATGTTGGGTTTGCGCCATGGTGGTTTTCTCCGGGAGATCGGTTGACGATGTCAGGCATCCTGGCCCGTCCGATGGGTATCCGCAGCCTATGTTGCCTTGGGATAGAGGATCATCTGGGTACAGCGAAACAGTGCGATGGTCTTGCCGGTTTCGCGGTGCGTCACTACGGCATCCCACACCTGCGTGGTCTTGCCCATGTGTGCCGCGGTGGCGACGCATTCAATGGTTCCTTCGAGCGCGGTGCCGAGGTGGTTGGTCTTGGTCTCCACGGTGGTGAAGCCACTGGCTCCGGGCGGCAAATTGATCACGCAGCCATACCCTGCCGATGTGTCGGCCAGAGTAAACACGCTGCCCGCATGCAGGAAGCCATTGGGCGCCATCATCTCGCGGCGCACCGGCAATTCCGATTGCACTTCAAGCTTGCCGACGTGCGTGATGACGATGCCCAGGTGGCCGGGCAAGTGATCGGCGCCGCGTTGGTTGAAGTGGGCGGGGGTCAGCATGTGAGTTTTTGGCCAATGTTTAACGTAGTCGCGCGGATTCAGGCAAATGTTACCCAGTCCGCATACGCTGCCGCATCCAGGTGCGGCAGCGTGTTGTAGGTCAGCAGCGTGTGGCGTTTGGGGTTGAACGCGAACTCGGTGATGGCGCTGTTGCGGATGCGCAGGTTCAGCTCGATGGTGGTCTCAGGCGTGGTGCCCAGGATGTGGCAGACGGCGGTCGAGATCGGGCCGCCGCTGGACACGATCAGCACGTTGCCACTGTGGTTCTTGCGCACATGGTCGAGTGCGCTGGTAATACCCTGCACGAACTCGGTGTAGCTGGGCATGCCCTTTGGGCTGACCACGCCGTTCATCCACTGGGTCAGGCCGTCGCGCAGGATGCGGAAGTGGTTGCGGTAGGCCTCGGGCGAGTCCGGCTTTTTGAGTGGCCCCGGATGGATGGCGGCAATCACTGCCGCACTGTCGTATTCGTTGAGCCCCGGCCATGGCAGCGCGTCAAGTGAAAGACCTGCCCCCGCGCGGATGCCGTCAACCGTCTGGCTGTGGCGGCGCAGGGTGCCGGTGAGTGCGGCTTCGAACACCAAGCCCTTGTGCGCGAAGTACTCTCCCAGGCGCACGCTTTGCTGCATCCCCATGGGGCTGAGCTGATCGTAATCGGCGGCGCCGAAAGAGGCCTGGCCGTGCCGTACGAGGTAGAGGGTTCCCATGACACGGCATTGTGCGGGTCAGGGCTGTGGCCCGCAGTCTCCCGAGGGACGCCGTCCACTGTCAGGATTGAACAGTCATTGCGATGAAATCAACGCCAATGCCGCATTGAATTCGGGACCTTTGATGAACCTCTGGTAATCAGGTAGAGTTCTGTGTGTTTCTCTCAGCTTTTTGGAGTCTGCTTTGTTGTTCAAACGCGGTGAGTGCAGCAGTGACTGACAGATCGATCAACTTCGACAATCCTCCGATACACGAGGTAGCGCTTGGCCAAACATTTCTCCATCGCCCCGATTTTCTGATTCCGTACTACGGTGAGTTTTGGTCATTGATTCGGGACCATTTTCCACTTGCGGAACAAGCGCCTCCCATCTTGGAGCAGGTAGACGG
>JAJAZK010000477.1 GCA_026785765.1 Rhodoferax sp.
AGCCGCGCGGACGTGATCGTCACCTCCAGTACGCCGGCCGACCTGCCGGTGCCGCAACCGACCCGTTTTCAGCTGGTCGTCAACCAGAAGACAGCGAAGGAGCTGGGTGTGAAGTTTCCGGATGCCTTCATGTTGCAGGTCGATCGGGTGGTCGAGTAGGACTGTATCGTCGATACCTGTCATTGCCGATTCAGGCAGCGTGGTTGCCGGACATCGTGACGCTCCCGCTTGCCAATCTCCACAGACTGCTAAAAGCGGAACACCGCGCCGACGGAATACGTGATCGGTCGAAAGTCGATCGTCGTCGTCAGCACGGTCGCGCCGGACGCGACGAGCTTGCTCTTGACGTTGACCTTGGCGATGCTTGCGTACAGGCCCCAATCCTTGCTCAGTGCGTAATCCGCGCCAAGCTGGAGCACGAGTCCGGTCGAGTCGCCCATCTGCACGTTGGGCGCGAGCTTGGACTTGATGTTGGCGAACTTGGTGTAGTTGATGCCCGCGCCGACATACGGACGAAAGGCGTCACCGGCCGCGCCGAAATGGTAGTTGAGTATCAGTGACGGAGCGATGTTCTTGGCCGACAGCACGTCGTCACCAAGGAAGGCGACGCTGCCGGTTGCCTTGGCCTTGATGGTGGGCGGGACGCCGAGCACGAACTCGACGCCGATCTCGGGCGTGACCATGCGCTCGTAGGTGAAGACCAGCGTCGTTGCGTTGCCGACGTCGGCGTCGGCTCCCGGCGGCACACCAATGCCACTGAGGCCATTGGTCTTGGAATGCGTCTGGTACAGGATCGCGCCAACCTTGACCGCATTCTGCTGCGCGAATACGGCACTGCCGCTCAACGCGAAGAAGGCTGCTGCCACAGCGCAGGGGAGGTGGAATTTCATGGGGTTTCTCCTTGTTGCGCTGCGCACTACAGCCAGCCGAATTCTTTGAGTTTCAATTCAAAGGCGCCGCTGATCGCCTTGTGCCCGCCGGTCGTCGGGTGCACGCCATCGGCGAAGAACCACGTCGTGGCGCTGGCGCCGGCGCGCAGGCCGTTGAACGGCGCTCCGGGCGTGCTGTTGCAGAACAGCGAAGAACCGTCGATGACCAGGTTTCCGGTGATGGCAGAAATGCTGGCGACGTCGCACGCTGGCACGGTCGTGTTGACGAAGCCGAGCGCTGCGGCGTTGGCGGCAGTAGCCTTAAAGATCGTGAAGGTGTCGACGATCCCCACCGGCTGGCCGGTCAGGCCATCGCGCAGCCACAAGTTGAAGATCTGCGACAGCTCGGTGAGGACCGGCCGCAGGTTCGCCGGCAGCGAGTTGCCGAACGGCGAGTCGGCGATATCGCTAAGTGTCATCACGGCGACGTACTTGCCGCCGTTGGCGAGGATCTTGGTGCGCACGTAGACGGCGAGCTCGAGCGCCGCCTGCTTCATGCCGGCCTGTGCGGCGGTCTGGGCGGCGAATAGCTGCAGGCTGGCCTGGTCGGCGGTAATTGTGCCCGCCACCGCCTTCGCCTGAATCGCTGCTGCGGCATTCGCGAAGCCGCCGAATTGCACGAACACGTCGTTACTGCCGCCGTAGACCAGGATCAGGTCGCTGGCCTTGAAGCTCGTGAAACGCGCCAGGTGGTTGTCGATTTGCGTTGCCAACGGCACGGTCAGCGCTCCGGCCCCGGTGACAGGGTTGCGTCCAATGCCATCCACACTGGTCACACGTGAGCCGCCTTGGCCGTAGGCGGTGCACGAGTTGGGCGCTCCGAGCCCGGCAGCGGGGCATTTGACTGATACGCCATTGAAACCGACTTCGGCCGGCGTGACGAGCACGCCGAGCTTCGTCGCGAGGTTTTCAACCCAGACCGTGCTGGCCGCGCTGTTGGTGGTGAACTTGCCGCCAAAGTAGGGCGCGGTGCCGTTGCCGGCAAGCGAGGTGGCCGGCGCATAAGCACCGGCGTCGCTCAGGCTGTCGCCGAACGACACCACGGCGGTGAATGTGCCCTTGGTGGTGGGTGCGCCGGCGGGCGAGCCGGTGCCGGGGACAGTTGGGTCTCCGCCGCCGCAGGCGACGAGCAGCAGCGCTGACAGTGCCAGCAGTGACCAGGATCGGATGTTTCTCATCGGTGATGTCTCCACGGGAAAATTGCGCGGCGTCGCGTTTGGATTTGTCCCGGACCACTATAGGCCCGGCTTCGACGCTCCAAGGGGGTAGAAACCCTTATCCGCGCTCGCGCAGCAACCGGCGCGATCGCGGTCGATATACGCCCGTGCCGACCGTGAAGTGCCGTTGGAACTGCGCGCGTTGAAAAGTCGGCAGCCCTTCAGAGCCGACCCGAGAACCCAATGGCGGAGGCGAATTTGCAGCGACTGGGCAGCGCAGACGGCCGGCGGGGCTGACCCCGCGCGTATCTCAGCCCACGTCAGACCACGTAGAAGGCGGCAATCTTGTTGCCGTCTAGATCGCGGAAGTAGGCGCCGTAGAAATTGTCACCACGCGGGCCGGGTGCGCCTTCGTCGCGGCCGCCCAGGGTGAGTGCCTTGGCGTGTAATGTGTTGACCTGGTCCTGGCTCTTCAAGCCAAGTCCGATCATCACTCCGTTGCCGACCGAGGCCGGCTTTCCGTCGAACGGCTTCATCACGGCGAAGGTGGGTTTTTCGTAACTCTCGCCCCAACTGACACCGCGTTCATACTGCATCAGTTGTTTGATGCCGATTTCGCTGAACAGGGCGTCGTAGAAGGCGAGGGCGCGTGGCAGATCATTGGTACCAACGGTGGTGTATCCGATCATGGCGTAAGTCTCCGGTAGGGTTCAAGTTTGAAGGTCGCCAATGCGCAGTCCTGGCGCGACCGCAATTATGCTGCGGCGCCGATCAGGCGGCCAGTTCCGCTCGCGCGCGTGGAATCGAATAAGTGCCCACCGCATGCGCCACTGGTTCGGCTACGCCTTCAGAGTACAGCGACACCTCGCCGACGGCCAGTGAGTTGCCGAGTTTGAGCAATTTGCACACACCAATGATGGCTCGATCAGCCGAGGGTTTGCGCAGAAAGTTGATGTTCAGACTGGTGGTCACCGTCAGCGGCACGATACCGATCTCGCCCAGAATGGCAACATACAGCGCCACGTCCACGACGGTCATCATGACCGGGCCCGACACCGTGCCGCCGGGGCGCAACTCTGCAAAACCGACCGGATGGCGAACCGTCGCGGCTGCGTCGCCAACGGCTTCGACGGTGCATTTGTTCTGAGGAAACTCGGTGGCGAGAAAGGCGCTGATCTCGGCGAGGGTTGGCATGGGGGTTTTCGGTGTTGCGGACGAATTCCGACTGTACCCTGCGAGACTTTGCAATAGCCCGACGGGCGGGTTGAAGCCAGGATACGGTCGCAGGCGGTCGATCAGAGGGTCTGGCAGCGTGCTTCGGCACCGGTATCGGAGGAATGCTCCACGTGCTGGCGGCAGCACTGGGCCTGTCGCTGCGGGTGGCCCAGTCCGCCATGGCCTTCAATGTGGTCAAGTACGTGGGTGCCGCTTACCTGATCTACCTGGGGGTTCGAATGCTGATGCAAATGCGTCAGGCGCGCGACGTCAGGTCAGTGGCCCCTCAAGGAGGGCGTCGGGCTCTGCTGGAAGGCGTCGTCGTCGAAGCGTTAACTTCAAGACGGCGCTATTCTTCCTGGCATTTTTGCCGCATTTCGTAACGCCCGGCGAGCCTTTGGCTGCGCAACTGGTGTTGCTCGGGAGCATCTGCGTTGCACTGAATACGCTGGTGGACGTGGTTGCAGCCGGTGCCGCTGACAGACTGCTCAAGTCGAGTACGGCCAGAGCGACGCGGGCTCGGATTCTTAGCCGGACATCCGGCTTGACGATGGTGGGTTTGGGCGTCTACCTCGCGCTTGCGCGCCGGGACTCGTAGGTCGGCCAGGCGCAACCAGTCTTCGAAATTTACGCCGTCACCAGCCGCAGGTGGGTGATCTCCGACGACACGCCAAATCGCTTGGGTGGCCCCCAGTATCCGGTGCCGCGGTTGGTGTAAACCCACATGTCGGCGAGTTTGCCCAGGCCGGCGGTAAAGGGTTGCTGGAACTTGACAAAGTACATCCAGGGCCAGAATTGCCCGCCGTGGGTGTGGCCCGACAATTGCAGATCAAAACCGGCGTCAGACGCCGCCTGCGCGCTACGCGGCTGGTGCGCCAGCAACAGGCGCAGCCGTGTTGCCAATGGCGCGCCCGCCATTGCGGCGACCGGGTCGCTGCGGTGGCTCTCATCAAAATGGTGCGCCGTGAAGTCTGTGCCCCCGGCGCCCACGATCGTCTCGGTGGCGCGGTCTTGCGCAACCCCGTCCGGACTGTGGCCGCTGTCGTGTTGCAGCACCCGGTGTTCGTTCACCAGCACGTGCAGGCCGAGGCGGCGCAACTCGTCGATCCAGGCGTGAGCGCCTGAGTAGTATTCATGGTTGCCGGTGACGAAGAAGGTGCCGTGGCGGGACAACAGGCCGGCCAGCGGTGCCACATGCTGGCGTAAATCGTCGACGCGGCCGTCCACCAAGTCCCCGGTGATCGCGACCATGTCCACACCCAGGCTATTGACGCGCGCCACGATGCGCTGCAGGTACGCGTGTTTGATGGTCGGTCCGACGTGGATGTCGGAGATCTGCGCCACGGTGAATCCGTGCAGGGCGGCTGGCAGCTCCTTGATTGGAACGTCCACCCGCACGACGGCGGCAGTGCGCCGCGCATTCCAGAAACCCCACGCCGAAACCAGCAGGCCCAGCACGGGTACCGCCAGGGCGCTCCAGCGCTGCAGCGCGTCGAGCCAATGCGCCTCCAGCCCTGCCAGGTTGGTCACCACCGCGGCACCAAGGGCCAGCACCAGCAAGGCGTCGCGCAGCAGCGTCAACACGAAAAGGGTAGAAAACAGACCCATGCACAACAGGCCGCCCCAGGTGAGCAGCGTGCCCAGGCGTCCTTTGGCCAGCCGCCGCGCCAGGAAAGCCACCGGCATCAGGATGGCCGAGGCCGCCATGCCGAGCCATACCAGCAGTTGCGCCGGTGGGTAGGCGGCCAGTGGCGGTGCAATGCGCCATGCCACCCAAGCATGCAACAGCGTGATCAATAGCAGGACGGGGACAAGGGGCATGGGATCAAAGACGGTTGGCCAACACCCGCTTCAAGTGGAGCAGATCCCGGGTTTTGCAAGCCGATGGTCGTCAATGGGCCCGGTGTGCCCGACTCGCAAAGTGCCACGAATCTGAATCTTCGAGCGCAAAATTGATCAGGCCCAGATCACCTTCTTGCCGCTGCCGTACCAGGCCTCGACTTTGTCGTTCACCGCACCCTCGATACGGTTGCGCTTGATCTTCATGGTCGGGGTCAACATACCGTTCTCGATGCTCCACGGCTCTTTGGTCACCACCAGGGTCTGCAAACGCTCGTAACCTGCCAATTCGCCATTGACCCGCGTCAGCAACTGCGTGAGCTCTTTTTCCAGCTCGCTGCGCACGTTGGCTTCGTGCTGTTTCGGGCGGATGTGGTCGGCCAGTACCAGCAGCGCATACGGCGCCGCCTGGCCCAGGCCCGACACCATGCAGGCTTCGATCAACGGGTGGGCATTGATTCGGTTCTCTATTGGCGCGGGCGCCACATACTCACCCTTGGAGGTCTTGAACAACTCCTTGACGCGACCGGTGATCTTGAGCAGACCATCGGGCGTGCGCTCGCCGCGGTCGCCGGTGCGGAAGAACCCGTCTTTGGTGAACACCTCGGCGTCCAGGTCAGGGCGCTTGTAATACCCCACCATCTGGCCGGGCGACTTGATCAGGATCTCGCCCTCTTCGCTGATCTTGACCTCCACACCAGGCATCGGCAAACCCACGCAGCCAGGCGCCTGCTGGGTGACGGTGGAGCTGTGCGAGTAGGCGAAGTCTTCCGTCATGCCGTAGCCCTCCACCAGCTTGAGCCCGAGGCGGCGGTACCAGGCGATCAGGTCGGCCGGAATTGGCGCGGAACCGCTGGCGGCCAGACCGACCTGGTCCAGCCCGAGGCCGGTCAGCACCTTGCGCCCGACGATGCGACCCAGGATCGGGATCGACAGCAGCCGATCCAGCTTCTTGGGTGGCATCTTGGCAAACACACCTTGCTGGAACTTGAGCCACAGGCGCGGCACCGAAAGAAAAATCGTGGGTCGTGCCCGGTTCAGGTCGACGAGAAAGGTGTCGAGTGATTCAGCAAAAAAGAGATGCGTGTGGCCGTGCATCAGCGCGGCGGTTTCGACACACAGGCGTTCATACACATGCGCCAGGGGCAGGTAGGACAACATGCGGTTGTCCCGGTCACCGCCCAATTGCTTGATTACGTTGGCCTGCATGCCTTCGGTGGCGCGCGTGATGCGCTCGAAATTGTGCATGACGCCTTTGGGCTGGCCGGTGGAGCCAGAGGTGTAGGTAAGCATGGCGATATCGGTGCCGGGACGGGCTACGCGCCCGGTCAGCGGTGCGGTGCGCGCGACGATGGCATCCCAGGTCTCGTAACTGGTTTTTGGCGACAGTGGCAGGGCGATGCACGGAAAACCGACGGGAATTCCGCCTTTTTGCTGGTCCCAGGAATCGAGCTTGCCGACGAACAGCACGCTGGCACCACTGTGGTCCAGCACATAGGCGATGGTTTCGGCGGTTTCCGTCGGAAATATTGCCACCGTGGTACCGCCCGCCAGCCATATGGCGAGCTCGGCCATGATGAAGTGGGCGCTGTTCTTGGCCAGCAGCGCGATGCGCGCGCCCGGCTCGAGCTTGAGCGACTTCAAATGGGCCGCCATGCGCCGCGACTGGTCCATGACCTGCGCCCAGGTGTAGTCGGTGACCTGTCCGCCGCCAGCGGGTTGGGTCAGGAAGACGGTGTCCGCGCGGGCCTGCTCGTGGTCGTAAACGTAGTCGAGCATCAATTTCGCTTTGGCCATGGAAAGTCTCCTTCGTTGAGTACCCGACAGGTTAAACCTCTGCGGCCCCGGATTCCATAGGTGTTTTCCGGGAGGCATGGCGCGGGACATCCATGCCGCCAAGGGTGCGCAGAACCGGTGCAACCTCTGCGCTGGCAGGAATCAGATGGCGCCGTCGCGCTGCTGCCACTGCGCCACCTCGGCCGCCAGGCGTTCGAGTTCCTCATCGACCACGCCGCGTTGGCGCAGTCCGGCACAGGTGCGAAACAGATAGTCGGCCGAGCTGCCCAGTTCGCCCGCCGCAGTCGCCAACCGCTCGACAAGCTCGTTGCGCTCCAGCGCGCCAGCGTACTGTTCGCAGGCCGTATCCATGGTGAAGGCGATGGCGCTGCCGAAACGCACGCCGCTTTCGTCGTATACCTCGACCCAGCGCGGGATATAGGAACCCGCCACCATTTCGCGGCGCCACAACAGCTCCAGCTCGGCGTACAGCGCTGCCTCGTCGATGCGGTACGCCACGCCGGTGCAACCACCCCCGGCGTCCAGGCCCAGCACCAGACCAGGGCGCTCGGCGCTGCCGCGTCCAGCCTGCACCGAGAGGCAAAAGGCGCGGCGCCAGCCCTGGACCTGCGCCACCCGGTGCTCGACGTGGTGGATGGTGGGGTTCCAGATCAGCGAGCCGTAACCGAACAGCCAGGCCGCGCCGGTCGGCCGCCGGGCCAGTGTGGCCTGCAACGAAGCCTGGCGTTCGGCGTCGCTCAGCAGGCGCAGCGTGGGAGCCAT
>JAJAZK010000478.1 GCA_026785765.1 Rhodoferax sp.
ATCCCAGGCGCGATATTCACCGCGACAGATAAACCCTGTTGGACTAAACCGCCCGCGAGGTGGTCGCTTTGGGGATTGTAAACGTCGCCGCTGTTGTCGAGTAGCGATTCGATGCGACTTTTGCACGCATTTGACGCCAGCGCCGTGTTGAATGCGCGTTGCAGCACGCAAACCATGCGGTTTGCTGCGGTGTTGGCCTCACCTTTTGGCGCGTTTGACCGGCAATGGCAAACAGCTTCCCGCAGTGCCATCGCACCTCGCCCGCATTACGTTGCCGCTGCTGTGTACACGCAACCACCTGAACCCACACCGCCCGACTCACGGCGGCCCCCGGCAGGCTGGCGTCGCCGCTTGCGCCGGACGGCGCGGATCCAGCAATCGCATAGACGCAACCAACACTTCCACCACCCACAGGCGTCCACGTTGGCAGGCCGGACATTGCAGAATGTCCTGCTGCGACACGCGATGCATGAATGCCTGTGCAGACTTAGCGGCGACCGGATTGGCGGCTGGCATCTGTAGCGCCACCCGTGCCTGGGCCAGCTTGACCCGTTTGGCCGCTGGCGCCAGCAAGCCATAGTGCCGGATACGCTTGATTCCTGTTGGCAGGACATGCAACAGGAAGCGGCGTACAAACTCAGTCCCGGCGATCTTCACGCAACGCTTGCCACCGTGCGCATCCGCCCGCACCCTGAGCGTAACTTGGTTGTCATCGAGGCGCACGAGACGCTCGTTGGAGATCGCGGTGCGGTGCGTATAGCGCGCCAGATACGACAGTACCGCAGCCGGGCCCCCCATGGGCGTCTTCGCATACACCACCCAGTCATGCTTGTAGAGTTGCTTCTTGCGCCGGTTCCAGTCCTCGGTTGATGCGTCCGGGTCACGCGGCAAGACATTCTGCTCGTGGGCTGCGGTGAGGGTCGCCATGAACTTGCCGCGAAACACGCCAGACAAGGCCTCGACCGGAAACAGGAACGTGGGTGTTCGGCGTGGTGCCTGCCAAGTCCCGTCAGGCTTCAGCGCCCCGCACGCCATCACGACATGCACATGCAGGTGACGCCTGAGGTCTTGCGTCCAGGTATGGAGCACCAGACTGAATGCGGGCGTGCCGCCCAGCCAGCATGGATTGGCCGCAAACGCATTCAGCGTCTCCGCCGTGGCTGCGAACAGCGTGTCGATCACCCAGCGCGGATGCGCGCCGTACAAGGCGTTCAGTGCGTGCGGTATGGTGAATACCAAGTGGGTATACGGCACCGGCAGCACCTCGGTGAGCCGGGCCTGCAACCATGCCTCTTTGGCCCGCGTGCCGCATTGCGGGCAGTGGCGGTTGCGACAGGAGTGATATACGGCGTGGCTGTAACCACAAGCGTCACAGGCCACCCGGTGCCCGCCCAAGGCTGCCGTGCGACAGGCAACAATGGCCCGCCATGCCTTCGCCTCTGGCGTGGACAGGGTGTGGTCTGCCAAGTAGGCCGGGCCAAAGCGGCGCAGCACCTCGGCCAGGGTGGCCATGTGCGGGTCCTGCCGGAACAGCGGGAACGGATGTCGCGGTGGTCTTGGCTTAGGAGACCGGCAGCCCGGCGAGCAAGTCCAGCGGGTTCACGTCCTTGGGTGCGGCGAACTGCGGCGAGGTCAGGTGCAGATAGCGGCTGGTGGTGCTGATATAGCCATGACCGAGCAGTTTCTGGATGGTGAACAGATCGACGCCGCCTTCGAGGAGATGGGTGGCAAAGCAATGGCGCAGCGTGTGGATACCACCAGGTTTCATGATGCGGGCGCGGTGCCGGGCACGTTGATAGATGCGTTGGGCCGACTCGATGGGCATGGGCGCGTCGCTATCGCGTTTGGTAAACAGCCAGCGCGCAGGTTGCGTGCGGCGGAAATGTTGGCGCAATTGGCCAAGCAGTGTTGGTGCTAACAACGTATAGCGATCCTTGGCGCCTTTGCCCTGCGTCACTCGCAGGCACATCCGGTCGGGGTGGCTGTCGACGTCGGTGACCTGCAGGGCGCAGGCTTCGGAGACCCGCAGGCCACCGGCATAGATGGTTTGCAGCAAGGTGAGGTGCGTGCGGTGGTGGCAGGCGGCAAACAGGGCGGCGATCTCGGCGCGGGCAAGCACCTGCGGCTGGGTCTGCGGGACTTTGGCCATTGGGATCAGGAAACGGGCGCGCTCATGACCGAGAACGGTTTCGAACAGAAACCGGCTGGCGCACGCGGCTTGATTGACGGTGCTGTAGGAGAGCTTCTTGTCCTTGATCAGATGCAGCAGGTAGGCCTCTACCTCGGTGGCGGCGTAGATAGCAGGGTCGCGGCCGTAGTACTTGGACATGCGGACAACGGCGTCAACATAGCTCTCTTGGGTCCGCAGCGCAAAGCCACGTTGAACCATGGCATCGATCATGCGTTGGCGAAGGGGTGTCATGACGGTCTCCTTGAAGGCGGGGAACATTCCCCGAAAACAAGGCTCGACGCATCTATCCAATCGCGCAATGCGCCAACTGAGTGGACCGTAGGTGTGGTGGCATTGCGGCCACCGCGTAGCGGTTTAGTTCAACGGCTGTAATCCCTCGAAGCTGCAAACATTCAACGCTCATTGCGCTGTCCGGTCACGCCTCCTTTCAGGTAAGACCCATGTTACGCCCCGACTTCGTCACGCAGAGCCGGTCAAAGCGTCCCGGAAACCAGCCGAGTCGTATTGCCGTTACTGGAAACGATTGTGCAAATCGTGCGCCTCAGGCAAGCAGTTTCCGGTAGTTTTTCTTATCGGCGGCGTAGCAGTCGCAGGCGGCGGCTTCAAGTCAGAGCGATTGAGCACCTTAAGGTTGCCGCGGCGATA
>JAJAZK010000479.1 GCA_026785765.1 Rhodoferax sp.
CAACAGCACCGAGGTCACTGGCGGTGTACCCGACTTGTTGGCGGTCAGTGCCTTGACGATGGTGTCCTGGTAACTGCCCGCATAAATCGGCGTCACCTTGATGGAGGGGTTTTCCCTGGCGAAATCAGCCGCGTAATCGTCGATTATTTTGGTGATCGGCCCGCCCACGGCGACCGGGTAGAAAAACGAAATCTCCGTCTGCGCCTGCGCCATGGCAGCCAGCGGCAAGGTACCGAGCGCCAACGCAGCAGCGGCAATGGTTCGGTTGAAGGATTTGCGTTGCATTGTGTTCTCCTCGTGTGGTTGATGGTGAAAACTCAGACGACCCGGCAGCCCTGGGTGTCAAAATAGTGCTCGGCCTGTACCGGCCAATGCAGTCCGACTTGGGCGCCAGGCGCCACGTTGCATCGGCCCTCGGCGCGCACCGTGATCTGTTCCGACCCGACGGCACATCGCAGCACCAGGTCGGCGCCCAGGTACTCCAGGCTGTGTACCGTAGCCGGCACCTGGCCGTCCAGGGAGATCGATTCCGGACGGATACCCAGCAGACCGCCGGCGCGCGCCACGGCAATCTGGCTGCCAGCAATGTGGCCATCGTTCACGCGCAACAGATTCATGGCCGGTGTGCCGATGAAACGCGCGGCAAATGTGGATGCAGGCTGGGCGTACAGGGCCCTTGGCGCGGCGCATTGTTCGATGCGGCCCTGGTTGAGCAACACCACCTGGTCAGCCATGCTCATGGCTTCGGTCTGGTCATGGGTGACGTACACCACGGTCAGGCCCAAACGTTGTTGCAGTTCGCGCAACTCCTGGCGCATCTCCTGGCGCAACTGGGCATCCAGATTGGACAGGGGTTCGTCCATCAGGCAGACCTTGGCCTGCGCCACCAGGGCCCGGCCCAGGGCTACGCGCTGCTGCTGGCCACCGGACAGTTGTGATGGTTTGCGCGTGAGCAACTTGTCCAGCCCCAACAGCTGCGCAGTCGATGCAAGGCGCCGTGCCGTCTCGGTCTTGTCCATCTTGCGCACCGACAAGCCAAAGGTGATGTTGTCGGCCACGCTCAGGTGCGGGAACAGCGCATAGTTCTGGAACACCATCGCAATTCCGCGGGCAGCCGGAGGCTTTTCGGTGACATCTTCGCCGTCCACCAACACCTGGCCAGCGCTGGCGCTCTCCAGCCCGGCGATGATGCGCAGCGTGGTTGACTTGCCGCAGCCCGAGGGACCGAGCAATACACAAAAACTGCCTGGCTCGATCAGAAGCGAGATGCCATCGAGCGCCCGTGCGTCACCCCAGGCCTTGGACACGTTGACGAGTTGGATCGACGACATGAACGCAGTATAGGCAGACTCGGCGGCTGACCGGTTATGCGTCCGTTGCCGCGTACGGCGCCAGAATCCTGGCCAGCGCCTCAACCACCGCGGCATTGCCAGCGACACACTCGCGCACTTCCAGAAAATCGGCGCCCTGGCGGAAGTTGCATACGCGCCCGCCGGCTTCCTGCACCAGCAAACTGCCGGCGGCAACGTCCCAGGCGTTCAAACCGCGGTCAAAACAACCATCGCAATAACCCGCCGCGGTCCACGCCAGGTCCAGTGCCGCCGAGCCAGAACGCCGGATGGCGGCGACCCGGACCATCACATCGGCCAGCATCTGCATGCCCGGCGCAAAGTCCGGGCCGGGTCGCACCGGGCAACTCGTTGCCACCAGCGCACCGTCCAGGCCAGACCGGGTGGCCACGCGCAGGCGCCGGTCGTCACAAAACGCGCCCAGGCCACGGCTGGCATGGTAAACACGGCCGCTGGCGGCATCCAGCACCACGCCATGCGTGACCTGCCCACCCACGGCCAACGCGACGCTCACACTGTAGGCAGGATATCCATGGATGAAATTGGCCGTACCGTCAAGCGGATCGACGATCCATACATGGTCCGATCCTGCGCTGCCATGCGTTTGCTGCGACTCCTCGCCGCGCACACAATGCGACGGATAAGCCGTCAGCAGTATGTTTACGATGGCCTGTTCGCTGGCGCTGTCCACATTGGTCACGAAGTCGTTGGGCTGTTTGAGGCGAATCTGCAGCGCGGCCGGATCACCGGTTGCCGCGCGGATGATGTCGGCTCCGGCGCGCGCCGCGCGCAGCGCCACCCCCAGCGTCGGGTGCAGGTCCTGGATGCGCAGCATTCCCGCATGGTACGGCGTTTGCATCGGGCACAATGGCCAGACCATGCCAAGCCCAATTGCACCCACCCGGGAAGCCGGGCCAACCGAACGGCTGGAACAGATACAGCATGCGCGCCGGGAGCTGTTGCACCAGCAGCGCGGCGCTGGCAGTGCATTGTTGGCGCCGTGGATAGAGCGCTCCTGGGAACGCTGCATGGGTTCTGGCCACCAGCCCGGCGAAACTGTGGGTTTTGACTTGTTGTCTGCAGGCACGATGCGCCGCACCCGCGAGGCCAATTACGCACTCACGAAGGCCGCGCGCCCGGTGCTGCAGGAACTCGGGCAGGCCTTGGCAGCCACGCACTACTTTGCGATTCTGACCAACGCCCAGGGTGTGGTGGTGGACGTGAACGGCCCGATCAACCGCAGCGACCGGCGCGCCCATTTGATCAGCCGCATCGGAGTCGACCTGTCCGAACGCAGCATCGGCACCAGCGCCATCAGCGCCGCGCTGGCCGAGCTGCAACCGGTCTGGCTGCACCGTGGCGAGCACTTTTTCGACGACACCTCGGCCTACAGCTGCGCCGGAGCGCCACTGTTTGGCGCGCACGGTGAATGTGTTGGCATGCTGGATGTGACTGGCGTCGATGTGCCGGAGCGGCCGGAGCTGAAACATCTGCTCACCCGGTACGCACGTTCCATCGAAAACATTCTGGTGCAGGAGCCGGCGCACCAGTTGCTGCTGCGCCTGAGCTGGCCGGGCCAGCAGCCTGGCGCCGACAGCGACGGCCTGGTGACACTGGACGCGGATGGCTTTGTGGTGGGCTGCAACACCGCGGCGCGGCAAATGATTCCTCCGCTCGCCCTGGCGCCGACGCACCCGGGCAGCCGCTGCCACAGCCATGCCTTGTTTGCGGTTGCGTTCGAAATGTTGTTCGACGCAACGCGGCGCGGCGCGCAGCCGATGGCCCTGCCCTTGTGGTCCGGGCTGCAGGTGCAGGCAGTGGCGCTGCCGTCCAAAGGTCTGCACATGGCAGCGGCGCGCCGCCCGGCGCTAGGGCCGGTGCCTGTCGACACGGGTGAACCACGGCGGCTGAAGGACATCGAAACTGCCCTGATCCGCAAGGCGGTGGACGATGCCCGCGGCAACGTCGCCCTGGCCGCCACCCGTCTGGGCGTCAGCCGGGCAACGGTATACCGCAAGCTGGGGATGAAATGAGATTGAAAAGACGATCTCTCGAAGCTGTATGCGCGTCGCTGGAATGCCGAACTTGACCTGCGGAACCTCAAGACCACCACGGGCATGGACGTGCTGAGCTGCCAGACACCGCAGATACATCCCCTCTTCCGCAGGTCGGAAGCGATTCGTCAAGTACAACCATGCGCATGCGTCATACGCACGAGTGATGAATGCTTCGCATGCTTGATTTTGAAAAAGCTCCATAGAGACCCACCAAGCTCTTTATGAATGCCAAAGTACTGGAGCTGGCCCGCTCCATGGATCTCAACAATTCACAGACGGTCGATAGACTACTGGCGCAAGAGGTGCGTCGCCTGTATTGGGAGAGATGGAACGAGCGCAACAAGGACGCTATTGCGGCGTGTAATGAATGGCTCGCATCGTATGGATTGCCGTTGGCGAAATATCGCACCTGGGGAAAAGCTCTGGGTACTGGCAAATCAGAGCGCTGAAATGGCTCGCTTTGACGTCTACGCCAATCCGGACACGTGCGGGCGAAAACGTGTGCCGTTCCTGCTGGATATCCAGAACTGACTCCATTGCAACCCTGCCGTTGCGAGGGCTTACCGCCCCACACCCGCATTCGGGAAAAACAGCTGCTCTCCCGCAATCCGGTAGGACGCAATCTGCGCCTGCCCCGCAGGCGAGGTGACGCAGTCGACAAACTTCTGCGCGTCGGCGGCTTTTACATGTGGGTGTCTGGCCGGGTTCACCACCAGCACGCCGTACTGGTTGAAGAGCCGCGTATCGCCTTGGACCAGCAGCACCAGGTCGCGCACGGTTGCGAAAGCTGAGCCAGCTGCCGCGGTCGCTCAGTACATAGGCATTGGTGTTCGACGCCATGTTGAGTGCCTGGCCCATGCCGCAACCGCACTCGCGGTAACCGCCGCCCTTGCGCGCGCCAGACCCGGCCAGACCGGCCAGCGCCCAGAAACGCAACTCGGCGGTGTGGGTGCCACTCCTGTCGCCACGCGACACCATTGCGGCGTTGGCGCCAGCCAGCCGCCTGAACGCCTCCCCCACGTCCTGCCCGCGGGTCAGTGCCGGATCGGTGGCCGGGCCAACCACAATGAAGTCGTTGAACATCACCGGGTAACGCTTGACCGCCACCGCCTCGGCGACGAGTTTTTCCTCGGCGCTCTGGTCGTGCACAAACAACACATCGGCATCCCCGCGCCGACCCATGTCCAGCGCCTGGCCGGTGCCCAGGGCAACCACCTTCACATCAATGCCGCTGGCCGCCTTGAAGGCCGGCAGCAAATGGGCGAACAGACCGGACTGTTCGGTCGACGTGGTGGACGCCATCACGATCGACCGGGCCTGCGCGGTGGCCAACGATACGCCACACAGCAGTGCCGCCAGGCAGGCAGCCGCAAGACGCGCAAACCGCATGGCCATGGCGCCAACTCCACCGCTGTGTGCCGCCCGTGCCAGAGCGCGCCTCATAGAAGCTCTCCCCTGACAAATGCGTGGGCCGACGCAGAATGCTGCTGCAAGCACGCGGCGTCAAAAAAATCCAGCACCGGCAGATCGGCCATCACCCGCCCCCGCTCCAGGTACAGCACGCGGCTGGCCAGGCGCTTCACCTGCCCCAGGTTGTGGCTGGCAAACAGCATGGTCAGCGCTGGCGCAGCCGACGCCGCCGCGAACTCCGCCATCAGCGCTTCCACCTCACGTTTGGCGTGCGGATCCAGACTGGCCGTGGGTTCGTCAAGCAGCAACACGGCGGGGTCGCAGACCCAGGCCCGCGCCAGCGCCAGCCGCTGCTGCTGGCCGCCGGACAGGGTGCGCGCCGCCTGCCCGGCCAGTTCCGCCAGCCCTACCCGTGCCAGCCCATCCAACGCTCGCGTGC
Source organism: Rhodoferax sp. (assembly GCA_026785765.1). Taxonomy (GTDB): domain Bacteria; phylum Pseudomonadota; class Gammaproteobacteria; order Burkholderiales; family Burkholderiaceae_C; genus CAISIP01. Next base: position 5,256 of record JAJAZK010000479.1, read on the forward strand.
GCGCTTGGCCCCAGGATTCGCCACGGATCCACAAACCCAGAGCCACGTTGTTCAGCGCTGTGGTGCGCAACATGAAGGGGCGCTGGAACACCATCGCCTGGGTTGCCGCCGGATCCCGCAGCAGCGTGCCGGCGCTGGGGCGCAGCAATCCGTGCAGCAGGCGCAGCAGGGTGCTCTTGCCGCTCCCGTTGCTGCCCACCAGGGCCACCCGTTCACCCAGCGCCACCTGCAGCGTGACGCCGTCCAACACCACCCGCGATCCGAATCGCACCTGTGCCGCCTGCAGCGCCAGCACGCTGTTCATGCGCGTAGCACCGCGTCGCCCTGCGGCATGGGAGCGTCACCTTCCACCCGTTCGCGCCAGCGTCGCAACAGCGCGATGGCGACGTTGAGCAGCAACACCACCGCCAGCAAGACCAGTCCCAGCGCCAGCGCCAGCGGCAGGTCGCCCTTGCTGGTTTCCAGCGCGATGGCAGTCGTCATGACACGCGTGAAACCCTCGATGTTGCCGCCCACCACCATCACCGCGCCAACTTCCGACACGGCACGGCCAAAGGCCGCCAATACCACCGTGAGCAGGGCATACCGCTCGTCCCAGGCCAGCAGCGCCGCACGCAGCGCGCTGCGCGCACCGAGCGACTGCAACTGCTCGCCGTGCGCCTGCTGCGCGTCATCCACCACCTGGCGGGTCAACGCCACCACCACCGGCAACACCAGCACCGACTGCGCCAGCACCATGGCCTGGAAGCTGAACAACCAGCCCAGAAAACCGAGCGGCCCCGAGCGCGACAACAACAGGAAAACCACCAGCCCAACCACCACCGACGGCACCGCCAGCAAGGTGTTGACCAAGGCCAGCAGCGCGCCACGCCCAGGGAAACTCGCCACTGCGAGCCACGCGCCGAGCACCACACCGACCACACAGGCGATCACGCAGGCCAGGCCGCTGACCGCCAGCGAACGCGCCACCACCCTCCACAAGACCGGGTCGGCGCTGCCAAGCAGTTGCAGTGCGGTGCTGATGCTCTGGGCGAAGGACGGCATAGGTTGCGCTATCGTAGGTGTCTACTCAAAGACCTGCGATATGAAACCCCGTGCATAGGCTGCAACTCCACTACACGCTGGGGCAGTGTGGACGCGATCCGTGCGCTCATCGCCAACGGCAACCCGTTGCAGTTGTACTTGCTGCAGGACGTGGTGCTGCGCGCGGCAATCAGGCCGACGACTGGGAGTCAGCACGCTTTCTGAGGCAACTTTTCGGTGGCATACCTGGCCTCATGCGGTTGAATTTCTTATCCTTTTTGGCTGTCTGTGCTACTATTTTTTCATGAGTACAGCTCTTTCCCCCATCGTTTCAGAGTTCGAGACTCAGAGGGATGCTGACAGCGATGACCAGTGGTTTCGAGCCAAGGTCGAAGCATCTTTGCGCCTGGCAGATGACCCAAATACTTCTCGCCACAGTACCGACGAAGTAGTGCGCCGCATGGCTCAGGTGATCAAAGCCGCAGAACCGAAGTATGACCCCGGTCGTCTGGCTTGATTGCGCTCTCCAGGACAGGCAAGCCATCACCGGGTTCATTGCAGAATTCAATCCGGTTGCGGCGTCACAATTGGTTGATCGGCTGACCGGGGATGCGGACAGTTTGGGCGTACTTCCTGTTTGGCATCGGCGTGGTCGCATTGCTGGCACGCACGAGCGGGCAAGCCATCCAGACTACATTTTGGTTTACCGCCACACCGTTGTGGCCATTGAAATTCTCAATGTGATTCACGCCCGCCAACGGTACCCGTTTTAGCGTCAACAAAATGTCAACGGCAGAGCAGGATTGAGATGAATGGCACTTACTTTGGCGATGACGAATCAAAATCTCCGCCCCAAGGGGCTGGGAATCTACCCGCCGTGATTGAAGAGAGGCAAGGCTACTGCACGCTGTGCCGCTCGCGCTGCGGCACGATCAACTTGGTGCAGGGGGATGCGCTGATCGCTGTTCGCCCCGACCCGAGCCACCCCACCGGGCAGTCCATCTGCATGAAGGGCCGGGCCGCGCCGGAGCTGGTGCACAGTCCGCATCGGCTGCAATACCCGATGCGCCGAACACGGCCCAAGGGCGATGCCGATCCGGGCTGGGTGCGCATCAGCTCCGAGGAAGCGCTCAGCGAGACGGCCGCGCATCTGGCCGCGATCCGCCAGCAGAGCGGCGCCGAGGCGGTGGCATTTGCGGTCACGACGCCCAGCGGCACGCCACTGTCGGACAGCATCGACTGGATCGAACGCTTCGTGCGCCTGTTTGGCAGCCCCAACATCTGCTATGCGACCGAGTTGTGCAACTGGCACAAGGACGTGGCGCATGCCTTCACCTTTGGCTGCGGTATGCCGGTGGCCGACTATGCGAATGCCGACCTGATGCTGCTGTGGGGCCACAACCCGGCCAGCACCTGGCTGGCGCAGGCACTGGCCATCGGTCGCGGCCGTGACGCCGGCGCCAAGCTGATGGTGGTCGACCCCCGGCCCCCGGCGCTGGCCTTGCAGGCGCAGAGCTGGCTGCAGGTGCGCCCGG
>JAJAZK010000480.1 GCA_026785765.1 Rhodoferax sp.
AGGTAGCGCCATGCGTCAAACAGGTTGACGCCAAACCCGGTTTTGCGGATGGATTTCAGGAACTGTTTTGGAATGATGGCGTCGGTGTCAACATTCTCCCGATCCATGGGTGCGACCAGGCCAGTATGTAGGGTAAATTTTTGCATGCTGCGTCTGCTGGTCAGTTGATCTCAAACAAACCTGCGTACATCGACAAAATGTCCGTGGACGGCAGCCGCAGCCGCCATCGCGGGGCTTACGAGGTGGGTGCGTCCACCAGCTCCCTGGCGGCCCTCAAAGTTCCGGTTGCTGGTGGAGGCGCATCGCTCTTGCGGCTCCAAGCGGTCAGCATTCATCGCAAGGCACATGGAGCAGCCGGGTTCGCGCCACTCGAAACCCGCAGCCAGGAAGATGTCGTGCAGGCCCTCGCGCTCGGCCTGTTGCTTGACCAGCCCGGAGCCAGGAACCACCATCGCCAGGATCACATTGCTGGCAACCCGCCGGCCCAGCTTTTTTACGATGGCCGCAGCTTCGCGCATGTCTTCGATGCGGCTGTTGGTGCAGGAACCGATGAACACCTTGTCGACATGGATATCTTCGATGCGGCGTCCCGGTTGCAGCCCCATGTATTGGAGGGCATGTTCCATCGCCGAGCGTTTGCTCACGTCCTTTTCCCGCTCCGGGTCGGGCACACGTGCATCAATGCCCAGCACCATCTCCGGCGACGTGCCCCAAGTCACCTGCGGTACCAGTTGGGCGGCATCCAGTTCAACGATGGCATCAAAGTGTGCTCCGTTGTCCGACTGCAGGGTTCTCCAGTTGGCAACCGCGAGATCCCACTCCAATCCGGTCGGGGACAGGGGGCGCCCTTTGACGTAGTCGATGGTCTTCTGGTCTACCGCAATCAGGCCGGCGCGGGCTCCTGCTTCAATCGCCATGTTGCATACCGTCATGCGACCTTCCATGCTCAGCGCCCGGATCGCCGACCCGGCGAACTCGATGGTGTGGCCGGTTCCGCCCGCCGTACCGATCTTTCCAATGATGGCCAGCACAATGTCTTTGGCAACACACCCCGCCGGAAGCGTTCCGTCAACCCGCACCAGCATGTTCAGGGCTTTCCTGGCCAGCAGGGTCTGGGTGGCCAACACGTGCTCGACTTCGCTGGTTCCGATACCATGCGCAAGTGCCCCGAACGCGCCATGGGTGGATGTGTGCGAGTCGCCACAGACCACTGTCATTCCAGGTAGTGTGGCTCCGGTTTCCGGGCCGATGACATGGACAATGCCTTGGCGCGCGGACAAGAACGGGAAATAGGCGGCGGCCCCGAATTGCTTGATATTCGAGTCCAGCGTTGTGATCTGCTCGCGGCTTACCTTATCGGTGATTCCGTCGTAGCCGAGTTCCCAACCTGTGGTCGGTGTATTGTGGTCCGCTGTGGCCACGATAGAACTTACGCGCCACACTCCCCGGCGCGCCTGGCGCAATCCTTCGAATGCCTGCGGGCTGGTGACCTCGTGCACCAGATGGCGATCAATGTAGAGAATGACGCTTCCATCCTCTTCCATGTGCACGACGTGGTCGTCCCAGATCTTGTCGTATAACGTTCGGCTCATGGTGGCGGTTCCTCCGGTACATCCGATTTTAGGGCCGGTGCAATCGCCGCCGCGCCGAGGCCCTGCTCAGGGCGGCAGTCGGAGACCGGGGCTGCCATACATACTCTTCATGCCTAACGGCTCGCAATCGGCAACACGTCGCGCTGAACTGCGCCGGAATACAGCTGGCGAGGCCGACCAATTTTGTACTCGGGATCGCCGATCATTTCATTGAGTTGCGCGATCCATCCCACAGTGCGCGCGAGGGCGAAAATTGCAGTGAACAGCGAGGTAGGAATCCCGATGGCGCGTTGCACGATACCCGAGTAAAAGTCCACGTTCGGATACAACTTGCGTTGTACGAAATAGTCATCTTCGAGCGCGATTTTTTCCAGTGCCATGGCAAGTTTGAACAGCGGGTCATTCTGCAGACCCAATGCGCTGAGCACCTCACGGCAGGTTTCCTGCATCAACTTGGCACGCGGGTCGTAATTCTTGTAGACCCGATGGCCGAAACCCATCAGCTTGATCCCGGAGGATTTGTCCTTGACCTGGCTGATGAACTCGCCAACTTTACCCACACCACCCATGCGCTGTATGTCTTCGAGCATGTTCAGACACGCCTCGTTGGCGCCACCGTGTGCCGGCCCCCACAGGCAGGCCACTCCGGCTGCGATGGCGGCAAACGGGTTGGTGCCGGAACTGCCGCACAGCCGTACGGTGGACGTCGACGCATTTTGCTCATGGTCCGCGTGCAGGATGAAGATGCGGTCCAGCGCCCGCTCAAGCACCGGGTTCACTGTGTAGTCTTCGCACGGCGTGGCGAACATCATGTGCAGAAAATTCCCGGCGTAACTCAGGCTGTTCTTCGGGTACATGTAGGGTTGTCCGGCGCTGTATTTGAATGCCATCGCCACCAAGGTCGGCATTTTCGCGATCAGGCGTATGGCAGATATTTCGCGGTGTTCCGGATTGTTGATGTCGGTGCTGTCATGGTAGAACGCGGAGAGGGCGCCGACAAGGCCGGTCATGATGGCCATCGGATGTGCGTCGCGGCGGAACCCCCGCAGGAAGAACTGCATTTGTTCGTTCACCATTGTGTGATTGGTAACGATCTTTACGAACTTGGCTTTGCCGACAACGTCAGGCAGATTGCCATACAGCAGCAGATGGCAGGTTTCCAAAAAATCGCATTGCGTCGCCAATTGCTCGATCGGATACCCGCGGTACAACAACTCCCCCTTGTCGCCGTCGATGTAGGTGATGCCGGATTGGCAGGACGCAGTCGACAGAAACCCGGGGTCGTAGGTAAACAAGCCGGTCTGGGCATACAGCTTGCGAATGTCAACCACGTCCGGACCCACGCTGCCGCGGTAAATCGGCAATTCGATACTCGGGCTGCCATTGGAGAACGACAAGGTCGCCTTGTTTTCAGTCTGCTTCATGTTTGCCCTTTCAGCGGTTTTTTCTCACCAAATCCAGCACTTCGCGCACGCCCTCGCAGTCGAGCGACAGGTCAACGTCCATTAGTTGGCGTCGCCCCAGAAGCAAATCAAGCAAATCATTGTCGCCAATTGCCATCAATGCCGCCAGCGAATCGGCCTGCCGCACGGTCATCGTTTTCGCGTGCTTCAGCAGGAATCGCTCCAGGAAAAGGTCGTTCTCCAGCATTCCCCGACGGCATCGCCAGATCAGGCGGCTCATGCCGCGCTCGTCCAGCAGCGGATCATCCAGTTCGGTCATGGCGCAGGGTCGGGGTTGGCTCAGACAGTCCGGTACACCATCATTTCCTTGATCTTCCCGATCGCCCGTGTCGGGTTCAGGCCCTTCGGGCAGGCATCGACGCAGTTCATGATGGTGTGGCAGCGGAACAGGCGGTATGGATCTTCCAGGTTGTCCAGCCGCGCAGCGGTATCTTCATCCCGACTGTCGGCAATGAACCGGTAGGCCTGCAAAAGGCCGGCCGGGCCGACGAACTTGTCTGGATTCCACCAGAAACTGGGGCAACTCGCGGAGCAACTCGCGCACAGTATGCACTCGTATAGTCCGTCGAGTTCTTCCCGCTCCTGGGGACTTTGCAGGCGCTCTTTCTCAGGCGGCACATTGTCGTTGACCAAGTACGGTTTGATCGAGTTGTACTGCTTGAAGAATTGCGTCATGTCGACGATCAGATCGCGGATCACCGGCAGGCCGGGCAGGGGCTTGAGGGTGATCGTTACCGGCAGCGTAGCCATGTTCGTCAAGCACGCAAGTCCGTTCTTGCCATTGATATTCATCGCGTCGGAACCACAGACGCCTTCGCGGCATGAGCGCCGGAAGGAAATGCTGGGATCCACCGCCTTGAGCTTCATCAATACGTCGAGCAACATGCGTTCGCTGCCGTCCAATTGCACCTCGATAGTTTGCATGTAAGGTTTGGCGTCCTTGTCCGGATCGTAGCGGTAGATATGGAATGTACGTTTTTGCATGCAGGCTCCAGTGGCTGGTTTGGCTGATTCGGTACGCCGGTGCGGAATGGCGCCTAGAAAGTACGCACTTTCATCGGTACCGAATCCACCGTCAGCGGTTTCATCTGTACCGCCTTGTAACTCAAGCGGTTGCCGTCGCGGTACCACAGGCTGTGTTTGTGCCACTGCGCGTCGTTACGGCCATTTGGATGTTCTGGCGTGTCCCCGTAATCGTCGACTGAATGGGCGCCACGGCTCTCGCGGCGGGCCGCTGCGGACACGATGGTCGCCTGCGCCGCTTCGATCAGGTTTTCCACTTCCAGCGCCTCGATCCGGGCCGTATTGAAGACATTGGATTTGTCGGCCAAATGGATGGCGTCGACACGCTCGCGCAGCGCCGCCAAAGCGACGACGCCCGCATCCAGTTTGGCCTGCGTGCGAAACACGCTGGCATGTTGCTGCATCGTGTCGCGGATGTCGTTGGCCACATCCTGCGCATACTCACCCCCGGTGGAGTTGTCCAGTCGCGCCAACCGCTCCTGCGAGCGCCCGGCGGCTGCAGCGGGAAGTGGCTTGTGCTCCTTGTTCTTGTCGTTGAAGGCAACGATGTGGTTGCCGGCCGCGCGGCCGAATACCAGCAAATCCAGCAGCGAATTGGTGCCGAGCCGATTGGCGCCATGCACACTCACGCAGGAGCATTCGCCTACTGCATACAGTCCCTGCACCGGCGTATTGTCATTGCCGTCCTTTTGCATCACGACCTGTCCGTGGATATTGGTTGGAATGCCACCCATCTGGTAATGGATGGTGGGCACGACCGGAATCGGCTCCCGGGTAACGTCGACGTTGGCAAAGTTCACGCCAATTTCATGCACCGACGGCAGGCGCTTCATGATCGTTTCAGCACCAAGATGGTCGAGTTTGAGCAGCACGTAATCCTTGTTCGGACCACAGCCGCGGCCTTCCTTGATCTCCTGATCCATGCAGCGTGAAACAAAGTCGCGCGGGGCCAGGTCTTTCAACGTCGGGGCGTAACGCTCCATGAAGCGCTCACCATTGCTGTTGATCAGGATGGCACCTTCGCCGCGGCAACCTTCTGTCAACAAAACACCCGCGCCGGCCACGCCGGTCGGATGGAACTGCCAGAACTCCATGTCTTCCAGGGCCAACCCGGCGCGTGCGCCAATGCCCAGACCATCCCCGGTGTTGATGAAGGCGTTGGTCGAGGCGGCAAATATCCGGCCCGCCCCGCCAGTGGCGAGCAAGGTGGTTTTCGCCTGCAGGATGTGCAGCTCGCCAGTTTCCATTTCCAGGGCCGTAACGCCTACTACGTCGCCGTCTGCGTCGCGGATCAGGTCGAGCGCCATCCACTCGACGAAGAATGCGGTATGCGCCTTGATGTTTTGCTGGTACAGCGTATGCAACATCGCATGGCCGGTACGGTCGGCGGCCGCGCAGGCTCGTTCTACTGCCTTCTCCCCATAGTTGGCGGTATGGCCGCCAAATGGACGCTGGTAGATGGTTCCATCAGGGTTGCGGTCGAAGGGCATGCCCATGTGTTCCAGGTCGTAGACCACCTTGGGAGCTTCCCGGCACATGAACTCAATGGCATCCTGATCGCCCAGCCAGTCCGACCCTTTGACGGTGTCGTAGAAATGGTAGTGCCAATTGTCTTCGTTCATGTTGCCAAGTGAGGCACCAATACCGCCTTGCGCCGCCACCGTATGGGAGCGGGTCGGAAAGACCTTCGACAAGACTGCCACGTTCAGGCCCGCGCGGGCCAGTTGCAGTGATGCCCGCATGCCCGAGCCACCAGCGCCGATGATGACGACATCAAATTTGCGCGTCGTAATGGATTTAGTCATGAGTGGGTGCTAAGGGTGTGGAGCCGACCGGGGGGGTGCGTACTTAGAGGCGCCACAAAACCTGTATTGCCCAGCCCGAGCAACCTACGAGCCAGACAATGGACGCGATCTGCAGCAGCAGGCGGGCCGAAACGGATTTGATGTAGTCCATCCAGATGTCGCGAACGCCCACCCAGACATGGTAGAGCAAGGCGATGATGACTACGAAGGTGAGCAACTTCATCCATTGAGCCGCAAACATGCCGGCCCATCGGTCATACCCAAGCGGCCCCTTCGTCAGCAGTACCTGTGCGACAACGATGGCCGTGAACACTGCCATCAGTGCCGCTGTGACGCGTTGGCTGAGCCAGTCGCGCAAACCATAGTGGGCCCCAACCACAATGCGTTTCGATCCATAGTTCACTGCCATATCAATACGCCCCGAATAATTTGGCGCCCAACAGCAGTGTCAGCGAAACACTCAGACCCAACGTCACAGCGGCGGAGTTTCTGCCGAACTCTTTGCTGACCGCATGGTTGATGTCCATCCACAAATGGCGCAGCCCGGCAATCAAATGGTGCAGGTAGGCCCAGATCAGCGCCAATACGACCAGTTTGACCATCCACCCTGGAAACATCCCGAACCCTTGTTCGAAAACATTGAGAAAGCGCCGAAACGAGATTTCGGAAGAAACCGACGCGTCAAACATCCAAATGATGAATGGGAGCAGTAAGAACATGAGCGCGCCACTGATTCGATGCAGGATGGAAACCAATCCGGCAAGTGGAAGGCGGTATCCCGGGAGGTCCTTAAAGGCGTTGATGTTGCGGAATTCCCGGCGCTTGGAAGTGGTGGAGGTTTCAAGTTCAGTCATGGATTCGCTTGTTATGGTCAACTGTCTTGCTGTTCCGATGCGCTGGCATTCGAAAATTCTATTGCATCACAGCTTTTTGCTCCCTGCGTGCATGGATAACCCCGTCGCCGAGTCCACCGCAGCCGATGATCGCCGCATCTCACTGGAGTTCATTGCGGTAGTAGTGTTTGTCGGTTCGATACATGCCGCGGCGCAGCTCCATCGGTTTGTCATGGTACGTGTAAGCGATCCGCTCTACGCTTAGCAAGGCTGTCAGCGCTGGCAACTTGAGCAGCGCGGACTGCTCCGGCTCGGCAAGCACTGCTCGGATTTTTTCCTCGGCCCGCACCATGCGCACGCCAAACTCAGTCTCAAACATTGCATACATCGGCCCGCGGTCGGCGCTCAGACGTTCGGCCGTAAGTCCTTTGAATGCGACGCCTGGCAGCCATATATCTTCCAGGATAACGGCTTCGCCGCCAAACGACAGCAGCCGGCGTACTTGCAGCATTGCGTCCCCACTACGCACCAACAATGCGCGCGCGACGTCGACACCCGCGCGCACGCGTTTGCAGTCGATGATGCGCCGCTCTGCTGGTCCCTGGCTGGTCCGGTCGCCTTGGTCGGGGACGAGTTTCAGGAATCGGTATTGCACCTGTTGTTCGGCATGGGTGGCTACAAAGGTGCCTTTGCCCTGCCGACGCACGAGCAGGTTATCGGCGGCCAACTCGTCGATGGCCTTGCGCACCGTTCCCTGGCTGACCCGAAACCGGCGTGCAAGCTCCATCTCGCTTGGAATTGCATCACCCGGCCGCCATTCGGCAGCCTGCAAGTTTTTCAGTATCAGGCCCTTGATTTGGCGGTACAGCGGGCTGAATGCCGGCGCGGCCACACCGTGGTCGACGTTGTCGATTGCATTCGGTACTGCGGCAGTGGTGCTGGACGACATAGGTGTTCAGGGCTACGGAGCGCCGCGATAGAGAATGACGCGACCAACACAATCATATCTTATATAAGATATAAGACTCCCTGACCTGGCATCGTTTTCGCGGGTAAACTGTGATGGTGATCGGGCATTGCCGGAGGGCAGGCCGGTGCTTGTGGCGCTGCCTTTCAAATATTCCCTGGAGTTCCCCAATGAGCAGAAAACCCGTTCGTGTCGCCGTCACCGGCGCCGCCGGCCAGATAGGTTATGCCTTGCTGTTCCGCATCGCCAGTGGTGCCATGCTGGGACCTGATCAGCCAGTAATCCTGCAACTGCTGGAGGTTCCGGACGAAAAGGCCCAGAGTGCGCTCAAGGGTGTGATGATGGAACTCGACGATTGCGCGTTTCCGTTGCTCGCTGGAATGCAAGCTTACGGCGACCCCGAGAAAGCTTTCCAAGATACGGACTATGCGTTGCTGGTTGGTGCCCGTCCCAGGGGGCCGGGCATGGAGCGCGCTGACTTGTTGGCCGCGAACGCGCAGATTTTCACTGCCCAGGGCAAAGCGCTCAACGCGGTGGCCAGCCGCAACGTGAAGGTGCTGGTGGTTGGCAATCCTGCCAATACGAACGCTTACATTGCAATGAAGAGTGCACCAACCCTGCCACGGCGCAATTTCACCGCCATGTTGCGGCTCGACCACAACCGTGCGCTGAGCCAGATCGCGGCGAAGACCGTTAGTGCGGTCGCCGACATCGAGAAGCTGGCGGTGTGGGGCAACCACTCGCCAACGATGTACGCAGATTACCGGTTTGCAACGATCAAGGGGCAAAGCGTCAAGCAATTGATCAATGACCAGGACTGGAACGCGAATACTTTTCTGCCTACGGTGGGCAAACGGGGCGCGGCGATTATTGCTGCGCGCGGCGTGTCCTCGGCGGCGTCGGCCGCCAGTGCGGCGATCGACCACATGCATGACTGGGCCCTTGGAACCAACGGCAAGTGGGTTACGATGGGAATCGCATCTGACGGTCAATACGGAATTCCCAAGGACATCATGTTCGGCTTTGCTGTGACCTGTGCCGGTGGCGAGTACCAGTTGGTAGAGGGCCTGGATATCGACGCCTTTAGCCAGGACTGCATCAACAAGACGCTCAAGGAGTTGCAGGACGAACAGGCCGGCGTGGCCCATTTGCTGTAGCCGGTGAAACATCCGTGCACTGTTCTTCACGGCCCGCAGGCACGAATTGGGGTACTGCCGGTCTGTGACCATTACAGCGGTGTCGAGTTGCGGATGCGCAAGAGCCTGGATCTCCAAGCGGAGATGATCGCCGAGTTCGGCGCCTGTGTGTTCGACGTCACGCTCGATTGCGAAGATGGGGCACCGGTGGGCGGCGAGCGTGAGCACCTGCAGATGGCGCTCACCTTTGCAGCCCAGACGATGGCGAAGGCGCGCCGGATCAGACCCGATTGTCTGCCGCGCATCGCAGTACGCGTACATCCAGTGCACCACGGTGCTTTCGCGCATGAAATGGAGACGCTGGCAACCCACGCTGGACGCGACCTTTGCCACATCATGCTGCCCAAGGTCGAGTCGGTCCGTGATGTGGACCAGGCGCTCGCGTCACTCTCCAGCGGGAGTTCGGCGCAGGCTCCTGGTTTGCCGCTGCACGTACTGCTGGAGTCGGCAGGCGCAGTCCACCACGCGTTCGAGATTGCGGCCCACCCACGGGTGCAATCGATCAGTTTTGGGTTGATGGACTTTGTGTCCTCGCATGGTGGCGCGATCCCGGCCGAGGCCATGTCTGGGGAGGGGCAGTTCGTACACCCGATGGTCGTGCGCGCAAAGCTTGAGGTCGCTGCGGCCTGCCATGCTCACGGCAAGACACCCTCGCATTGCGTGGTTACCGAGTTCAAGAACACCCAGACCGTCCAACAGGCCGCGCGCAGGGCCGCATGCGAGTTTGGCTATACGCGTATGTGGAGCATCCACCCGGCTCAGATCCGGCCGATACTGGCGGCGTTTGCACCGCAGCGCCATGCCGTGGAATTGGCCGCCGAGATCATTTTGAAGGCCCAACGCGAAAACTGGGCACCGATCAGCCATGCTGGCCAACTGCATGACAGGGCCAGTTACCGGCTGTTCTGGCAGACGCTGGAACTGGCGCACCGCACTGGCGGCTGGCTACCCGACCCGGTGCTGCCTTTGTTCTCTGACATATCACTGAAACAGCCACACTGACATGCGCTTCTGCTTTTCTCTTTTTGCCCGTTGCCTGGTTGCGTCCTTGCTTGCGGGTGCGGCCGTGGTCTACGGCCAGATTGCGCAAAAACCAGTGCCGGACCCGGGTTCGAGTCGTCGCGAGGTGCGGGTGACGGCTCGCAATGTCGCGGCAGCGGCACAAGCGCCACTGTCAAGTACTGAGTTGGCGGTCGCCTCGCTGGTGCATACAGGAACATTGCCGTGTGAACTGGGGCAGACCGTCGTCTTGGCTGCGGAGCCAGCGACAGCCGGTTATTTCACGCTGATGCTCGGAAAATCCAGGTACCGCGTCGCACCGCAGGAAACGAGTACCGGCGCAGTGCGCCTGGAGGATAAGGCGGCTGGTAT
>JAJAZK010000481.1 GCA_026785765.1 Rhodoferax sp.
GGGTTCCCAGGGCCGCATAACAGTCCATAACGGTGGGCACAATCAGCCGGAAACCGTAGATGTCGGTCACCTGGGCGAAGCTCAGATGCTTGGTGTCCATCTTGCGGTAGATCGAGAACACCGATTTTTCGCGGCCGGCTATGCGCAGTTGCATGCCAATGGCGGCAAAGGCGGCCTCCACCTCGCGCTGCACACGCTGGATCAGGTCGCGCCGGCGGCTGCGCGCTTTGTCCACAGCCTTGGACAAGGCGGCATGGCGCCACGGATGCAGATGCGCGAAGGAGCGGTCCTGCAGTTCGCGGTAGATCTGGTTCAGCCCCAGTCGGTGCGCGATTGGTGCGTAGATGTCCAGCGTTTCAGAGGAGATGCGAGCCCACTTGTCGCGCGCCACATTGTCCAACGTGCGCATGTTGTGGGACCGATCAGCCAGTTTGATCAGGATGACGCGCACGTCGCGAGCCATCGCCAGCAACATCTTGCGAAACGACTCGGCCTGATTTTCCTCGCGCGTGGTGAAGTGGAGCTTGTCGAGTTTGGTAAGCCCGTCCACCAACTCTGCGACCGGCGAGCCGAAACGTTCTATCAGTTCGATCTTGGTGACGCCGCAATCCTCAATCGCGTCATGCAGCATCGCTGCCATCAGCGCCTGCGCGTCAAGTTTCCAGTCGGCGCATTGCGCTGTCACCGCAATCGGGTGCGTAATGTAGGGCTCGCCACTGTTGCGGATCTGACCCAAGTGGGCTTCGTCTGCAAACTTGTAGGCCGACCGCACCCTGTCGATGTCCGCTGCGGGCAGATAGTCTAGCTTCGACATAAGGGCCGCAAAGCTGGCGGCTGCGGCATTTGCTGCGGCCGGGCTTGATACCATGGCGCCCGGCGCTTTGCGCACGCGTCGCGTGGCGGGTGGTGTCGGGCTGAGGGAGGTGTTCACTCCTCGAATATAGCCTGCGCAGTAAAAAGCGGGCGCGCCATGAAAAATGGCACCCTTTCGGGTGCCATAACGCGACCTTTAAGGCTGCTTACAGCGGTACCTTCTTGAGCATCTCGATGCCGATCTTGCCGGCCGCGATTTCGCGCAGCGCCGTAACTCCAGGTTTGTTTTTGCTTTCGATTTTCGGTGTGTGGCCCTGGCTCAGCATGCGTGCCCGATAGGTTGCGGCCAGTACCAGCTGAAACCGGTTCGGAATTTTTTCAAGGCAATCTTCGACTGTGATGCGGGCCATGGGCTCTCCAAAAAGGACGACGTGGACGGTCAGGGAATGTTCAATGCCCGAAATGTTTCGGCGCGTGCGCGTCGCTGGGCTTCAATCTTCAGGCGTTGCGCGTGCACGATGGCTTTCAGGTCGAACAACGCCCGGTCGAACAACTCATTGATTATAACGAAGTCGAACTTTCCGACCTGTGCTACTTCGATTGCCGCATTCTTGAGTCGCAGTTCGATGGTGTCGTTGGCGTCCTCTCCGCGCCGCTCAAGCCGCGAGCGCAGTTCGTCCCAGCTCGGCGGCAGGATAAAGATGGAGATGGCATTAGAGAATATCGATTTGATTGCAATGGCGCCCTGGAAGTCGATCTCAAGCACCACATCCGAGCCTTCCTGCATGCGTTCGGCGATCGCGCGGCGCGAAGTTCCATAACGGTGGCCATGCACCTCGGCCCACTCGACAAAGCCGTCGGACTTCACCATCCCGTCGAATTCGGCCGCAGACACAAAGTAGTACTCGCGCCCGTTCTTTTCCTGGCCGCGTGGCGGGCGGGTGGTGTGGGATATCGATTGCCGCACATGGGAGTCCACTTCCATCAAGGCCTTGACCAGGCTTGATTTGCCCGCACCACTGGGGGCGGCGACGACAAAAAGGTTTCCGGGGTAGTCCATTCGGTGTTGCTGCCAGGCTGTTGCGGCCCGCTCGTCTATTCTATGTTCTGCACCTGCTCACGCATTTGCTCTATCAGCACTTTCATGTCCACCGCGATATGGGTCAGCGGCAAGGCGGCCGACTTCGATCCCATGGTGTTGGCTTCGCGCTGCAACTCCTGAATCAGGAAGTCCAGCCGTTTGCCGACTTCGCCACCCTTACCGATCAGCCGCTCGATCTCATCCAGGTGGGATTCGAGGCGCGTCAACTCTTCGGCCACGTCGATCCGGATCGCAAAGGCGGTCGCCTCGGCGAGCGCCCGATCCTGTGCAGCCTCCGCCAGGACAGCCCCCGGCGTAAGCGCCAAGGCCTCGTTCCAGCGCTCCAGGAAGCGCTGGCGTTGTTGCGCCACCAGTTGCGGTACCAGGGGCGCCGCCTGTAGCGCGAGTGTGCGGATATCGTGCAAACGTGCCACCAGGGTCGTCGCCAACCGGGCGCCTTCACGCTGGCGCGCCGCGAGCAACTCCTTGAGGGCCTTTTTGGCCAGTTCCAATACTTCGGCCGACCAGTCGCGCGGGGCACCCTGCTCCGATGCCGCCAGCCGTATTACATCGCTGACACGCAGCGCCTGCGCGTCGGGCAACCATGCTTGCACGTTGTCCTGAACCGATGCCAGGCGCTGCAGCAGTCGCGCCGACGGTTCCTGCACCGGACCGGCCGAGCCGGTGTCGACGCTCAGTCGCAGCTCCACCTTGCCGCGTTTGAGCTGTGTGCCGAGCAGGTCGCGCAGAGCCGGTTCACACTGGCGCATGTCATCTGGCAGGCGCAACGTCAAGTCGAGGAAGCGGCTGTTGACGGAGCGTATTTCCAGGCCAATCGCGCTTGTAACCAGGGTTCTGGATTCCGGCGCCAAAGCGGTTTCGGCGGGCCGCGATTGCACCGCCGCGTATCCGGTCATACTGTAAACTGACATAGTGTTGGTACGGAGAATTGGTTTGTTTGCCGGCGCTGCCGGATGCATCCGGACCAGGCGCCAGACACAACTCATTACTAAGGTATGTCCAAGGTCAAACCCGCCCCGCTACCGCCAGATACCATCATTGGCGGCTACCGCATTATCCGCAAAGTGGCGGCGGGCGGATTCGGGCTGGTGTATCTGGCACTGGATTCCGAGGGACTGCAGGTCGCCGTGAAGGAGTATCTGCCCTCTTCGCTGGCGACCCGAGATGCGGGGGAATTGGCCCCGACGGTGCCAGCAGAGAAGTTGTCCTTGTACCGGCTTGGGTTGAAGAGTTTCTTCGAAGAAGGCCGTGCCCTGGCGCAGATTTCACACCCGTCGGTCGTGAGCGTGATGAACTTCTTCCGCGAGAACGAGACGGTCTACATGGTGATGAACTACCTGGAAGGCGCGGCGCTGCAGGATTTCATCATCACCGCGCGCGACCAGAAGCAGCAAAAGGTCTTTCGCGAGTCCACCATCCGATCCCTGTTCGACGAAATCCTGCGCGGATTGCGCATCGTCCACCAGCACAAGATGTTGCACCTGGACATCAAGCCGGCGAATATCTTTATTACCGATGACAACAAGTCGGTATTGATCGACTTTGGTGCGGCCCGAGAGGTGTTGAGCAAGGAAGGCAACTTCATCCGTCCGATGTACACACCCGGCTTCGCCGCCCCCGAAATGTATCGGCGCGATTCCTCGATGGGGCCGTGGACCGACATTTATGCTATCGGAGCCTGCATCTACGCCTGCATGCAGGGGTATCCGCCCAACGAAGCACCGCAGCGCGTCGAGAAGGACCGCATCGCAACCGCATTGACGCGTTTGCGTGGCGTTTATTCTGACAACCTGATCGAGGTGGTGGAATGGTGCATGGCGCTGGATCCACTTTCACGGCCACAATCAGTGTTTTCTTTGCAGAAAGAGCTAAGCCGCGAGGGTGAACGCCGCTACACCAAACTCTCAGTCGCTGAAAAGGTGCGCCTGCAGTTTGACACTATGGTCAGCGATACCAAGAAGAGTTCCAAAAGCGTCGCCAGCTCGGTGGCCAAGCCCAAATGAAATTTACCGTATTTCAGGTCAGCCGCAAGGGTGGTCGCCAGCTCAACGAGGACCGGATGGGTTACAGCTACACCCGCAGCTCGGGGATACTGCTGCTCGCAGATGGCATGGGTGGCCATCCGGAGGGAGAAGTTGCGGCCCAGCTTGCCTTGCAAGCGATTTCAGCGCTGTACCAGAAACAGGCGTTACCCAAACTGGACGATGTGCCTGCGTTTCTGAACGCCGCCGTGATGGCAGCGCACCGCCAGATTATCAAATACGCCAGCGAAAAAGGCATGCTCGACACGCCCCGAACCACGGTCGTGGCGGCGGTGGTGCAGGACGGCTCGGCGTACTGGGTGCATTGCGGCGATTCGCGCCTTTACCTCGTGCGTGGCGGGCAGTTGGTGGTGCGTACGCGCGACCACTCCTACATGGAGCAACCGCCGCAAGGCCACAACCCATCGCGCGCGGCGGAGCGCCTCAACCGCAACATCCTGTATACCTGCCTGGGGTCTCCGACCAAGCCCGTGTTCGATATTTCCGGGCCCACGCCACTACAGAACGGCGACAAGATCCTGCTCTGTTCAGATGGATTGTGGGGTAGTCTGGACGACGCCGACATCGTGCGCCAGCTCAGTGCGAGGGCGGTGGGTACGGCCGTGCCGGATCTGGTGGAGAGCGCGTTGCAACGGGCCGGTGCTACCAGCGATAACGTGACGGTGATTGCGATGGATTGGGAGACTCCCGACGAATTCGAGACCACCAAGGGCAGCGTGTCAACGGAGCAGATGGAGGATGGCGCGTTTGCCAGCACCGTGCAGTCGGGCGGTCTGGAGGCGGGCGAGGACGAGCTTGACGATGCGGCCATCGAGCGATCCATTGCGGAGATCAACGACGCCATCCGGCGCACTGCCGCCAAGCGCCGCTAGTCGGCCACGCCAAACTTTGCACAGCCCTGGCCTCCGGCCTGCGGGCCCCGCGTCTTTTTTCCATTGGAGAGTTTATTGTGAGCAACTACCAACGCAGTGGCGGCCGTGGCGCCGACCAGATGCGCGCTGTTCGTTTGACGCGCGGCTACACCATTCACGCTGAAGGCTCGGTGCTGGTGGAGTTCGGCGATACCAAGGTGCTGTGTACCGCCTCGGTGGAGGAGAAGGTTCCGGGCCACAAACGCGGTAGTGGCGAGGGCTGGGTCACGGCCGAATACGGCATGTTGCCGCGCGCAACGCACACCCGGTCGGAGCGCGAGGCAGCGCGCGGCAAGCAGAGCGGACGCACGCAGGAAATCCAGCGCTTGATAGGACGTTCGCTGCGCTGCGTGTTCGACCTGAAGAAGCTCGGTGAACGCACCATACAAATTGATTGCGACGTGCTGCAAGCCGATGGCGGCACCCGCACCGCCAGCATCACGGGCGCCTTCGTCGCGGCACAGGATGCTGTCAGCAAGCTTATGGCACAGGGAAAACTCAGTGTGTCACCGATCCTGGCTCCGGTGGCCGCGATTTCGGTCGGAATCCTGCACGGCACGGCCTTGCTGGACCTGGATTACATCGAAGATTCAGCCTGCGACACCGACATGAACGTGGTGATGACTGGGGTTGGCCATTTTGTCGAGGTGCAGGGCACGGCGGAGGGTGCCGCTTTTTCGCGCGCCGAGATGGACCAACTGTTGTCGCTCGCCGAGAAAGGCATTGGCGAGTTGATGGCGTTGCAACGCCTATGCCTGGCGCCGTGAACCTGACCATCGTCCTGGCGTCGAACAACCCGGGCAAACTCGACGAGTTGCAGGCCATGCTGCGGCCGCTCGGGCGGACTCTGGTGCGGCAGTCCGAGCTGGGGATTCCAGAGGCGCCGGAACCCCATCGCACCTTTGTGGAAAACGCCTTGGCCAAGGCGCGCCATGCCGCGCTGCTGAGTGGCCTGCCAGCGCTGGCCGATGACGCTGGTTTGTGTGTGGACGCCTTTGGCGGTCAACCGGGAGTGGACACCGCGTACTATGCCACCCGCTTCGGTTATCCCAAGGGAGACGACAACAATGTGCTGGCCTTGCTTGAACAGATGCGCAACGTGGAGAACCGCCGCGCCGCGCTGGTCTCGACCCTGGTGGCTTTGCGCAGTGCCGAGGATCCGGAGCCACTCATTGCGGTGGGCCGGGTGGAGGGGGAAATCACGCGAGTACCGATCGGCAACAATGGTTTTGGCTTTGACCCGGTGATGTGGGTCGCCGAGTTCGGGCAGACCTTTGCACAAATGCCAGTTGAGCTGAAAAACGCCCACAGCCACCGCGGTCGCGCGGCGCGTCTGATGCTGCAGTTGATGCGCGAACGCTGGTCCTGAAGTATGTCCAGCCTCGACGTGGCCCACTACATGCGCCCGGGCAGTTTGCAGTTGGCTGCGCTGCCCCCGCTATCTTTGTACGTGCATTTGCCGTGGTGTATCCGCAAATGCCCTTATTGCGACTTCAACTCGCATGAAATGAGCGCCACCGACTTGCCCGAGACACGTTACCTCGATGCCCTGGTTGCGGACCTCGAATCCAGCCTGGAATTGGTCTGGGGACGCACCGTGCACAGCGTATTTATTGGCGGCGGCACGCCCAGTCTGTTCTCGCCACAGGCCATCGACCGTTTGCTCGGCGACATCCGCGCCCGTCTGCGCCTCGCGCCAGACTGCGAGATCACCCTGGAGGCCAATCCAGGCACCTTTGAGCGCGACCGATTTCGCGCTTTCCGCAGCGCCGGCGTGACGCGACTGTCGATCGGTGTACAGAGTTTTCACGACGCCCACCTGACGGCGCTAGGGCGCGTGCACGATAGCGCGCAGGCGCTGGCGGCCGTGCGGGAAGCCGCGTCGGTGTTTGACACCTTCAACATCGACCTCATGTACGCGCTGCCTGGCCAGACCCTGAACGGGCTGCGTGCCGACATCGGGCAAGCGCTAAAACTGGGCAGCCCGCATGTGTCGATCTACCACCTTACCCTCGAGCCCAACACCTACTTCGCCAAGTTCCCGCCCCAGTTGCCCGACCAGGATCTGGCCGATGAAATGCTCGACTGCATTACGGGGGCGAGCGGCGCGGCCGGGTTGCAGCGCTACGAGGTTTCGGCCTATGCGCGGGACGGCCACCGCTGCTGGCATAACCTTAACTACTGGCAGTTCGGCGACTACCTGGGCATTGGCGCCGGCGCACACGGAAAACTGAGTTTTGCGCACCGGGTCGTGCGCCAGGTGCGCCACCGCGACCCGCGGCTGTACATGGAGAAGGCCATGGCTGGCAGCGCCGTGGCCAGCAGCGAGGAAGTCTCGCGCGCCGACCTGCCGTTCGAATTCATGCTCAACGGATTGCGGTTGAAGGAAGGATTTGCGCTGGCGCATTTCACCGAGCGGACCGGCCTGCCGATGACTGCGATCGAAGCCGCCCTGGTACAGGCCGAATCGCGCGGCCTGATCGAGCGCAGCCTCACGCACGTGACCCCGACCGGGCGTGGCTATGACTTTCTCAACGACCTGCAGTCGCTGTTCCTTCCGGCGCAGCGTTGACTTGATCCTGGTTGTTCGGGTTTTGGGACCTCCTGAGCACTGCAATCGGCGGCTGCGACCCGGCTTGGCGGTGCCATACTGACTGGCTCGATAAAGTTCCCATCCATCCTGGTCGACTCACCGCTGCCCGCGGGCAGTGTGGCGTTTGGCCAGTCTGCGCCGGTCACCCGGATCCAGGGCGAGGTCACCGCGGTGGCGCCCATCAGCCTGTCGATACGCTCGGCCGCTGGCGAGGCGCTGTTCGTGCAGCTCTCCGATCCACTGCGCGTTATGCTGGTATCGGCCAGTGACTTCAGCGCCATCAAGTCCGGTGCGTTTATGGCCGTCACCGCCGGCCGGTGTGTAGCGCGCAGCGCGACAACCCAGGTGCGTCACGTCGTACAGCGTGGCGCGGTCGCCGAGTTCCCAGCGGCTGTCGCCGTTCCCGTCGACCGGATGGATGGTGAGCGATGTCACTACATCGCGTTCTCCAGTGACAAGGAATTTCCCGGTGCGGGCCGGAAACTGTGCCGGCTCCATGATCCGGCCGTGCTCTTCGAGCCACCAGTCCTTGCTGTCGAACTTCCAGCCTTCCGGGGCGACGCCGCCGTTCTTCAGCAACTGCGCGAAGCGGCCCAGCGCCACGCCGCGCGGGCCTGGGTCCACCGGCCACAGTCCCCACGACTGCGCACCTCCGCCGGAGTTCGCCATGGGGTCGGCTAGCGCCGCAATGAACTGCGTGGGAATGCGCTGGAACTTCGCGCGGTCGCCGTCGGCGGCACGAAGCGTCGGCGTCCACAGGCCGAGTGGGGCTCCCAGGGCGGCTGCGCCCGCCAAAGACACCAACGTTCTGCGCTTCATGAAACAGCACCTTTCAATGTGCGACCCGGCAGGGCATGGGTCGATTCGGTCACACTTTGGACGCAGCCGCTTGCCTGGTTGGCCGTGCGCGCAACCGGACCCGGTCTCGGTACGTTCCGAATGACCGGCCTTTCGCTTCGCGCCTTGGCTTCAACCGTGACAACGTCGCGAGAAACTACAACAGGCGGGCGCCGCTGCGGTCTTGGACATCGCTGGCTGCCGCCCACGCCTGCCGCAGGAACTGCACCGCGTCGCGTGCCAGTTGCTGCGGGCTCTCGAACATCGGTCGCCAGATGCGCGTCGCTGCGGCCAGCGCGGGCAATGCCATGCCAAAGGCCTCGACCATCAGTACCCCATCCCAGCCTCGGCGCTTCAGAACGGACAGCGTCTCGTGCCAGCGCACCTGGCCCTGCCCGGGCGTGGAGCGGTCGTTCTCGCTCGCATGCACATGCATGAGTTCGCAATAAACATCTTCCAGCGCCGCAGCCGGGTCCTTCTCCTCGATGTGCGCGTGAAAAGTGTCGTATAGCAGGCCCACGTTGGGCAGGCCTACAGCGCGTACGTATTCGGCGCCGCGGCGCTGATCGTTCAGCAGGTAGCACTCGAAGCGATTCAGCGGCTCGATGGCGAGCTCCACCCCGGCGGCCGCAGCGCGCTCACCGGCCGCGCGCAAGGTGTCGACCGACCAGCGCCACTCGTCGGCGGTGGGCGGCACTCCAGTGAACACGCCCAGTGGCGAGTGCAGTGGGCCCACCAGACGGCGCGCGCCCAGCGCTGCGGTGCAGCCGATCATGCGCGTCAGGCTCTCCAGCGCTGCAGCTCGCACCGACGCATCGGGCGAGGCCGGGTTGACGTCTGGTCCCAGCGCGGCCGCCGTGCTCCGGGTGAGGCCCAGTTCGTCGAACCATGTGGCCGCGCGGCGGTAGGCCGTCTCGTCCTCGTGGTACAGCACAGGCACCTCCAGGCTGCCATAGCCCAGCTTGCCAAGCTGCTCCAGCAGTCCTCGGTGGCCAGGTTGCAGGCGGTCGGTCCATAAATAGAGATTCATGCCCGGGGTCATGCGGTTCTCCAAAGGTGCTGAGGTTCAGGCTGGTGCGCGCAGCGCGTGCACGGCGCCGATTGAAGCCGGTGGCGTCCGCGTATCGATTCTGGTCCCCGATGACAGGCGCGACCACACCGAAGGTCGGCGCTGCACAGCTCGCCGAGCAGGCGCGTTGACGGTGTTGCGGGCATCACTGCAACTTCATCCAGCGCTACCGCCAGCGGCTTCTCGCAGATGACGTCCAGGCCGTGCTGCAGGCAGGCGGTGGCCACCAGCGCGTGGAGAAGATTGGGCGTGAGGATGGCTACCACGTCGGCGCCATCCTGGTGCTGCGCTTCGCGCGCCACCATCTGCAGGAACCCGCTATAGCAGCGGTCGCCGGGCAGCCCGATGGCAATGCCGCTGGCCAGCGACCGAGCGGGCTCGGAGGACGAGACGTCGGCGACCGGCTCGAACTGGTCGTCCAGCCGCGCGGCGACGCGATGCGCCGCGCCGATGAAGCTGCCTTCGCCGCCACCCGCCATGGCCAGCCGGATGCGTCGTCGCGCCGGGTCCGGCATGTTCACGGCGCAGGGTCCCCGCTCAAGCCGAGCAGGGAAGCAATCGCACTGCGGTTGACGCCCGCCGCAGCGAAGTCGTCGAACGCCCGCTCGCAGACGCGGATGATGTGTTCGCGGATGAAAATAGCGCCTTCGCGCGCACCGTCTTCCTGGTGTTTCAGGCAGCAC